>JASIJX010000419.1 GCA_030049955.1 Acidobacteriaceae bacterium | reverse complement strand
CCCCGTCCATGCCGGACGGGGTTTTGCTGTGCCTTGAAGTTTCTTGCCCCGGACGATATCTGAATCTGACGAAATGACGAAGGCTCTCGCGAGGGCTTTGTCAAAATGGGCAGTTTACTTCTCCGTAGAAAGGTTTTTTGGAGAGGTTGTTTCCAGCTCTTTCAGCAGGGCGCGGCTGGACTTTGGCGGCTGTACGCTTCCATTGAAGATTTCTTCTCCCGAGATATCCCTTCCGTACAGCTTCTTGTTGTCTCCGTCATCAGGTCCCAGCGAAGTTCCCGACAGGGAAACCCCCGCAAATACCCCTTGCGCTCTCGAGTACGAAAGCATCTGGGCTTGCATGGTTGCGGTTGTCGCGGCCTCTGCGTTGCGTCCAACCGGGCCGGCGGCTATGCTGGCTTCACTACCCAGCTTGGCTCGCCCCTTCATAACGGAACGCGCCCCGGCATCATTCATCACCAGAATGACGAAGTCGGTTGACTGTCCGCCGGCTTGGAGCCCGAAGCTCCCGCCGCTGGACTGCATCATAATTGGCGCGCTCCATGGCCCGTTAAACTGATCGCCGCTTCGGCAGCTCATGACTCCTTTGCCATATTGAGCACCGACGAGGAAACTCGCCTTTTTGACCGAAGGCAAAATAATCACGCAACTGGCCTTGTTGAGCACATTGATTGGCAAGCCGCTCTCGGCGTTGGAAAGTTCCTGGAACACCTGGGCCGCTTCGGTCAATCTTTCGCTCGGTTCGTCCGCTTTTGCAAACATGGGTACCAGCCACAGAGCGGCAACCAGAACGCCGAACAGCCAGTTCAACTTAGTGAGCCGGAAGCAAATCCTCTGTTGAACCATTTCAAGCTCCTCAAATTTCTCTGAATTCTGAATGTGGTTTGGGTCGCATGGCCGTTCGCCAGTTTGCGTCGCATGGCCTCTCGCCCACCGTTTGTCAGTCGAAATGGATGCGAGCCGAAGGAGTCCGGTTTACCGAGGGTCCCGACTTGCAAGGCTTGCCTTGTGATTTGCTCAAAACGTGGCACTTCTGGGAGACTTGTCGCAGCCCCTCGAACACTTCTTGGGTGAAATCGTCGCCTACTTGGCAACTACTACTTGGTTTACTTGGTTACTGACGAGTTGCCGGTGACTCGGTGCGAAAAGTCTTTATGCGACTGCGGCAGCCAGCGACTGCGCGCCGGCCGGAACCGGCTTCACAAAGCCGATGCTGATTTTGGGCGGAATGCCCAATGTGGCGTTGATCTCGATGACCCTCAGCCCGAGATCACCTAGCTGATTCCGCAGGTTGTAGGCCGTTTGCAAAGCTTTGAGCACGGCGACGAGAGTCTTCTGTTCGCTTTTCTTCTGGATCATGTCGTCGATGGCTCTCACGTTGATATTGTCTGCATCGGCGACGAGCTTGGCTTTAACTTCAGGCAGGAAACCCATTCCGACCTGAAGGTCCTGGACGGAGAATCCGAGAGCTTTCATCACGGGAAGCGCGGCGTTGAGTTCATCGAGCATCTCGCTGACCGTCTGGCTGGCGTTGCCAGTCAACTCCGTCAACTCCTGGGCCTTGTCCTGGGCCTTGCTCATCATGTTCTTGAGATCCATAGGCTTGCTCCTGACCGGCGCGGGTGGACTGGGAGTGACAACACAACCTGGAGGGGTTCCAATTGGAGAGGGCCCAAATTGAAAGGGCGGAGGCACTCTGGGGCGCAGCCGGATGATGCACTATAGCGCAGGCGACGGGCGGATTCCAATCAAAAAACCGGAGCGCTCTCTAAGCCGGAAAGCTCTGGGGCATTCCGGCCGTCAGTGCGGATATCTATTCGATTCTGCAGCTTGGTTTTTACGCAAGGCTTCACGTACTGTGCAGCTTGTTTTCTAGCTTTTCTTGAAATCCAGCGAAGCGGAGTTGATGCAGTAGCGCAGGCCGGTTGGAGCCGGGCCGTCGGGAAAGACGTGGCCCAGATGCCCGCCGCAACGGGCGCAGGTCACCTCAATGCGGCGCATACCGTAGCTCAGATCCTCGTGCTCTTCGACGGCGCTGGATTCGGCCGGGATCACGAAGCTTGGCCAGCCGCAGCCCGAGTCGAACTTGGCTCCGCTCAAAAACAGGAGCGCTCCGCAGCCTGCGCAGTGGTAGTTGCCGGTGTCGTGGTTCTCGGTAAGCGCGCCGGTAAAAGGCCGCTCCGTGCCCTTCTCGCGCAGCACGCGATACTGTTCCGGCGTCAGCCGATCACGCCACTCCGCGTCGCTGCAGAGCAGCTTCTCTGTCGTTTCGTTCATTGGACCCCCGGGGAAAAGCCGGCGCAAAAAGTCCCGGCCTAATGGCAGCAAACAGTCTAATGCAAAACCAGGGTTGCTGTGACCTCGCATTTTTGCGAGGGTCGCCGTTGCCCGGAGAAGACGACAGCGCCCAAGTGACAGCTTGAGCGGGACCGGCAGCTATCCATGGCGGCGGGCCAACAGCTTTCGCGCGTCAAACCTCCAGCGCAGCCGGAGTCACTTCGGCAATGACCTCAATCTCAACCAGCACGTTTTTGGGCAGACGTGAAACCTCCACGGTTGTGCGCGCCGGCGGATCGATGCCACCGCGGCCCATGCCGAGATAGGCGTCGTACACGACGTTCATCGCTGCAAAATCGTCCATATTCTTCAGGAACACGGTGGCCTTTACCACGTGGTCCAGGCTGCTGCCACCCTCTTCCAGAATGGCCTTGAGATTCTCGAAGGCGCGCTTGGTCTGTTCTGTGATGCCGCCGATGACAGGCTGCTGCGTGATTGGGTCAACGCCCGTCTGGCCTGCGGTGAAGAGTAGATTGCCAAAGCGCACACCTTGCGAATATGGCCCGATGGGCGCCGGCGCGCCGCCGGTTGAAATCGCGATCTTTGTCATGGGTTCGATTGTAACGGCACTTGGCCGCAACCGGGCTGAAGCAACAGCGCAGCGCATTCAGTTTCCTTGCGCCGCCGTGCCGCGAGCCCCGCTGGCTGTGCGGCCGCAGGCCGGGTCACACTCCTAGCGCCAGGCCGCCAGGATGCCGCCCGTAACAGCCATCGCGACCATCCAGTAACCCGCATTGATGGCGAACAGGTTCACCGGCCGGCGCTCATGCACGTGCTGCACAAGCAGCGGCAGAGCTATGAAGCCCAGCCAGCAGATGACGGCCAATGCAGCGCCCGCATTAAACGTCGCCGAGCCCGCCAGGCGCAGGACGGTTACCAGCACAAACGACAGCATCAGACTGGCAACGAGCGAGCAGCACAAGGTAAATACTGTGCGCCAGCTGTTGGCTTCGGCCGTGCCGCCCACGAGTTTTCTCCAGGACTTCCTGAATAACAGTCCATACCAAAGCGCGCCAATGATCCACTGAATCAGCGCCGCTGCCAACACCGGCAGGACGAAATCATTCTGAGAGTGCATCGAATCTCCTCTTGTTGTACGTACGCCTCGGACGCAGGTTGCCCCAGCTCGCCCCTGGTTTGCAGACGTTATGCACCAGCCGGCGCGACAGCGTGCCACCTTGGTTTTGCTTTTTTCCCCACGCCCCCGTTACCTTCCGGCCTGCGATCTTATTGCAACGCGCATCTTTACTGCCTTTGAAGTCTGGCCGAAGGATTCGCAAGAATTCTAGCCGGATATTTTTGTGATTTGAGCAAATTCTTCAGGTTTTCCGGGGAAGGTGCCCTTCTTGGCAAGGGCAGCGAGGGAGATTCCGGCAACTTTTGCCGGGCCTTTGTGGGCCACATACACGCAACAAAAAAGGCCCTCCGGCGAGCTTCGTCCGGAGGGCGCTTCTAGTGCAGCGGAGAGATTCAGTGCGTTTTGTGAGGGGGTTCCGCGCCCGGGCCCGACAATCCGGGACCCGAACCTGTGCCGCGATTGCCACGATCATCACGACCGGCCTGGTGGCCGGCGTTATGGCTCGCGTGACGTGCCGCGTCCTTCGCGTTGCCCCAGGCCTTTTCGGCCTTACCTTTCGCCTGCTGGCCGGCTCCTTCCATTTGTTTATTCGCTTCGCCGGTCCGTTCTCCGGCCTGTCGCTTCGCCCGTTCCGCCGCGTCGTCCGCCATGCCTTTCACTCTTTCCTTGTCCATTGCTCCACCTCCGTGGATGTTGGGAAGTTCGTGCGTTCCTGTCGCCTTGCTCGTAGTTTTCGGGGCTCCGGCGTCTTCAATCCCCACCGGCAGCCCGAGAGAGGCCGCGTCACAGCACAGGCCTGCGCCCGGTAATCAACTGGATGAGCAGCACCACCAGCGCAATCACCAACAGCAGGTGAATGAATCCTCCCAGTGTGTAGGAAGTTACTAGTCCTAACAGCCACAAAACGAGAAGGATTACGAAAATTGTCCACAGCATGCCGCCACCTCCACGCCGTTTCTCACGGCCCAGTCGCCCTAGTTGCCGGCCTACTGTACCGGAAGGCTTGGACGCGCTGTCGACAAGGCAGGTTGCCGGAAAGGCCAGTTCTTGTCGCTATCACCTTTGATTTGTTCACCACTGGCGCAGTGATTTGACCCCTTCGCGCGAGAAATTGCAATGCGCAGAGACAAAAAAGGCGCGCTCCACAAGAGCGCGCCTTTTGAGGCTATGGCAACGGTCTGGATCTAGAAAATACCCGCCATATAGGCTTCGGCGGGATCCCCATTTTCCTTCTTCGATCCGCATCCCTCGAGCACCACCGGCGAGAGCGTCATCACCGGGCAATGCGCGTGCGCCAGCGTCTTGTAGACCACGCCGTTCCGCGTGATGGCGGCGAAGGCCGATGCGCCCTGCGCGCCGAGCACGATCAGGTCGGCGTTCTGCGCACGGCTCTGGTAGAGCAGTTCCTCGGTCGGGTCGCCGGGTACGACGATTGTCTGGATGTCGACGCGCTCCTGCAGTTCAGCCGGGACCAGCGAAAGCAGATCCACTTCTACATCGTCCAGCGAGCGGCCGGCGAGGACCTCTTCGCGCTGCTGCGGACGGATCACATGCTGCAGCAAAAGCCGCGCATCGTGCTGCTCGGCCAGTCGCGCCGCAAACTCTGCCACCACGCGACTGAAACCATGCATGGTTACCGCGCAAAGAACGGCGCGTACTGCGAGCTGACCGCCGCTTTCCACTTCCGGCCCCACAAAATGCACAGGGGCGCATGCGCGCCGCAGCACCGCCTCTGCCACTGAGCCTACAAGCACCTTGCTTGCAGGGCCAGGTGAGTGCGTACCCATCACGATGCGATCGACCTCGCGCTCCCTGCAATAGGCCAGAATCTCGTCTGCCGGCAAGCCAGGCCGCACAGCAACTTCGCAGCGCACGCCCGCCTGGCGCACACGCTCGGCCAGTGGCTCCAAGTGCTGTTGCTGCGCGTGCTCGGCGGCCGCGTAATCGTAATAGTGGATTCCCGGGTTTTCCGACTCGGCCACAACCAGCGCGTCGTATGCGTGGAAGAGGATCAGCTCGGCATCGAATTGGCGTGCCTGCGCCAGCGCATACTTAAACGCGTTCTCATTCGGCGGAATTTCCGAGGCGAACAAGATCGCGGAAGGCCTGGTCCAGCTCTTTCTTAGCGCGAGTGCCATGGGAAAAACCTCCTGCTCATGGATCCACTATGAATATGAAGAATATGAATTCGCATTCACTGAGCCCACTGCAGCAGTACCTTGACTTACAGGAAGATATGACCTGGTTCACGCAGTGCGAGCAGGACTGGCGCTCCAGCTCATTCTTTCGTCTCTGCTTTCAGTTCTGATCATAGTAAGATGCAAAGTCTTAAAGGTCCGTTAAGATCCGCGAAGTGGGTTTGGGCGGCCCATAGAAAGTTTTGACCGGAACGAAGTGCCCGTTGCAACGCTTGAGGGCAGACCGATTGCGGCCCGCGCCGACTGAGTACGTACAGGCATGAAACTGCTCAAGCAGGGAGATTCGCGGGTCGCAGGATTGGTTGCCTGACACAGAAAAAAATTTTCGGGTGCGCCGGGGATGGTGCGCGCTTGGCATTTTTTGACCGCAGGATCCTCCCACTCTTTGCAGATGTTATTGATTCTGAATTTGTTGTCTAACATCCGCTTCCTGATAGCCATCCGATCGGGCTTGGGGAAAATTCGCGCTCGATGTGCTTGCTCTGTCCTCAACATTTGAGCGTCCATATTGCCGCCCACAACTATACAGTGTATAGTGAGTAGCGATATACGGTGTATAGATGGAAGATCAAAACACAACTTCGAGACAGATTTACGAATCTGCGCTTCGCATCCTTGAGGCTGAAGGACCTCAGGCTGTAAGCATGCGTCGCGTGGCCAAAGAAGTCGGCATCACCGCCATGGCCATCTACCACCACTTCCCAAGCCGGGAAGCTTTGTTGAACGCCGTGGTTGACTCCGAATTCGAACAGCTAGTTAAATTTATCGGTCAATTGAATGAAGAGCAGAGTTTCGAGGCTGCGATGATCCACATTATGGATGGCTACATCGATTACGCCCTCGCTCATCCCCGCATCTTCGATTACGTCTTTTCGATGCCGAGGCCCGGGGCACGCCAATTCCCTGATGACTTTCGTGCCCGCCGCTCGCCCACGCTGAATATCACCGCCGACATCGTGTCTTCATGGATGAAACTTGGCAAGCTCAAGCGGGATGACCAGTGGGAGATTGCCATGGAGATTTGGGCTCACATTCACGGCTATCTGACGCTTTGGCGGGCTGGCCGCTTTCACTTGCCTGAGGACGAATTCCGCAAGCTGGTTCACCGTTCTTTTCGGAGGTTGGTCTATGGACTCGCACGCTGACTCTCTCCGCCGTGCATTGGTGATCTTGTGCGCAGTTGTTTTAACCGCGGGCGCATACTATGTGTCATCCGGTCTTCAGCGTCTCTGGTGGCCGGTGTGGCTCGCACCGCTTCCCGTTCTTCTGCTGGCTCCCAGATTGCGCGCCTGGCAGGCCTTCACCGTCGCCCTGGCCGCACACGCGCTCGCCGCTCTTAACTACTGGAGCTACTTGCGCCACGTCGTCCTATTCCCAGTGGGGCTATCGTTGGTCATGGTTCTGGTTCCGGCGGCTGGGTTCGCGCTGGCTGTGGTCTTCTATCGCGGATTGCTGCGGAAAGGTAGTCCCTGGCTCGCTGCGCTTGCGTTTCCCGTGACCATGGTGGCGGCAGAATATCTTTTCAGCCTTTCTCAGGGCACATATCTCAGCACCGGTTACACCCAACTGAGCAATCTTCCCGTTCTCCAGCTCGCGGCGATCACCGGGCTTTGGGGAATAAGTTTCACCGTAAACCTGTTTCCCGCAGCCATTGCCACGCTCGTCTGGGCGCCGGCAAAGCTCCGCGTTCGCATGGCGGCAGCCCTGGTTGCGTTTTATGCCTGTGTTCTTTGCTATGGCTTCTTGCGCCTTTACATCGCGCCTCAAGCCTCCGATTCAGTTCTCGTGGGTCTTGTCGAAACCCACGCCGGCCAAAACATTTTCCCTCATGACGCGCAAACCACAATGGCCCTGATGCAGGAGTACGCCGCACAGGTGCAGCCGCTCGCTGCCCGCGGCGCACAATACGTCATCTTTCCTGAAATGTCGGCGCTCATTCCGGATTCTGCCTCTTCCATGGTCGATGAATTGTTCGAGAAGACCGCGCGGGATGCGCATGTGCAGGTGCTTCTCGGCGTTCTGCACCCAACGGACCATGGCCTGTATAACGAGGCGCGGCTCTACTCGGCGACAGGCGGAATCGAGACTATCTACCGCAAACATCATCTCGTTCCCACGTGGGAAAGCCGCAGTACGCCAGGCACAGGCCTCTCTGTACTCCCGCAGCCCGAGGGCAAAATCGGCATTGAAATCTGCCGCGACATGGATTTTTCGGACCTGGCGCGCCGCTATGCAAAG
>JASIJX010000049.1 GCA_030049955.1 Acidobacteriaceae bacterium | reverse complement strand
CGCAGCCGAGCCGTAGGGAAACATGAGCAAACAATTGCTATAGCCGCCGCCAACATAAAGGTTCTGAGCCGGATCGAGAAAGATGGACGCACTCCAGTAGGTCTGGCCGATTTCGAGATTGCTGAGCGGCACAAGCGTGATCATGCAGGAAGGACCATTGGATGCTGAATCCGCTGCTGTACAGTTGGCGGGAAACTCAAACAGGCCGCCATGGGGGTATTCTTCTACGAGCCAGTCGCCATTCGCATCGATGACCGTCTGCTGGATGGTGCCCCAGCCCGTAGGGTGATTCAAACCGGAAACGACACTCGCGCTCACCAGCGGCGCCGAACTCTGTGCCAAGGCCAGCCGCGGCAGGCCCAAAATCATCACCAGCAGCGCGATTGCAAACCCCGCACCCCGGCGCGGTGATGTGAACGACGTGGCCATAGCAATTCCTCCCAAAGCGCTCTTCTCAATTCCTGCTGGTGGTTACTGCTTCCCGGCAGGAGAGGCTTGCAATCTGTCTTGCTGACCGCGCATCGCCTCATCCCGCGCGGAGAGCACATCTCTTCGTCTACTGCACGGTCGTAGGCAGCACGAACGCCGGTGATTGCAGGGAATTCTGCTGCGAGTTCGCCGGGTCGTAAGTGATGATCTGAACGTTGTAAGTGCCCGTGGGCGTAGTTACCTTGGGCGCTGGCGGCGGCGTGGAGTAGCCCGCGTTTGTGCATGCCGTGATGCCCAGGAACAGACCCGAGAACATGCAGGCCAGGCACAGCATCGCCAAATACGCATTGATCCGTTTGCGCCGGGCGATGAGCCCCAGCAGCCCCAGCCCGAACAGCCCGGCCAGAGACCACGGCGCCTGCCGCGCAACCGAAGCCGTCGTGCCTCCGTTCACCGGCACATTCGTGCTGATCGTCACCACGATTGTTGACGGGCCGCCGCTAACGCTAACCTCCGGGTTGTTAAATGTGCACTCCGAGTACGGCGGCAATGTAGCCGCCACGCACTCCACGAAGACTCCCTCGGAACTGAAACCAACCAGAGGCATCAGCGTCAGCGTCGTCTGTGCGGGCGTTCCCGGCGTGATCGTTGCGGTTGTCGGACTGGAGGTGATCTCGATGCTCGGCACGATCACTTGGAAGGCCGGCAGCGCCAGCGACTGCTGGGCATAGTTCACATCGCCGCTATAAAGAGCTATCAGGTTATACGTGCCGACCGGCAGATTGTTTGTGGAGAACGTCGCCTGCCCTTGACCATTCAGCGCGATTGCGCCGTTGACGCCCTGCGTCGCATCGGCCGGCGTGCAGGCGCCATTCGTATAAGTCAGGCAGAAAGTCACGGTTCCGGTCGGCGTGCCGAAAGATGAATTCACCGTCGCAGTAATCGAGTCGGTCTGCGACTCGCTCAGGAACGTACTGCCGTTGTAAACGGTCAGGTTCCCCGTGCTTCCTGCGGGAGCGGCCACCGTGAACGTGGGCTTGGCTGGCGCGACCACAAACGTCGCCTTCGCCGCGCTGCCAGCAAAGCAGGCCGGCGACGACGAAGCGCAGGTGTTCTGCGTCGCTCCTGCCGTTCCTTCGCCCGTATACGTCGCGTTGACGGTGTACGCGCCGCCCAGCAAGCCCGATAAGGTGAACGTCGCCACGCCACTACCGTTCAGCGACTGCGTCTGCTCGGCGAGCGTTCCATTGGCCGAACTGCCCGTCAGGTTCACCGACCCACCCGGTGTTCCAGCACTCGAAATCACGGTCACTGTCACCGTCACTACTCCCGGATAGACCGCGCCACTCGACGGCGTCGGCGTAATCAACAAGGGTTGCACCGAACTCGCCGGCCGCAGATCCTGGATGACATTGGTAGCCACGGCAATGTTCAGCCCGGTCGCAGCATTCACCGCATTGCTCATCACAGCTACCGAGGCGTTTTCCTGCCCCGCGACCGAAGCCTGGATGGTCAGACCCAGGTAGCACGATCCGCCTGGCGCCGTTCCCGTGCCAGGAACGCACGCCGGAGCATTCAGCGTGGCCGCGCCCACTGAATAATTCGCAGATCCCGCGCCGGAGATCGCGTCACTTGAGAACGCGGCCAATGTTAGCGGCGTGTTACCCAGATTGAACAGTTGCGCGTCGGTCTCGAAGGGCACATTCGGATTGATCTCTCCATAATTGTTGAAATCAATCGACCCGCCGATGCCAACCTGCGCCATTCCCGCGGTTGAGCCGCTGCCGTAGATGGCATAGACATTCTGCAGCCCGTCGACAGCGACGCCTATGGGAAGCACGCTGCCGCTCGTGCCGAATCCTGCAGCCACGTGAATCAGCCCATTGATGTTCGGCTCGCCCGATGACGCCTGGTATGGGATCCACACTAATCCCGCCGCATCGGTGATGAACACTGAACCTGAAGGATCGACAGCCAAACCCGTTACCGGCCCTTGCAGACCTGTGAGCACTTCTGTCGCTCCGCCAAAGGGCATCGTGATCTCCCACAGGTTGTCTCCGTCGGCCACCCATACGTTGCCGGAGCTGTCAGTGGCAATTGCCGTAGGGCCGCTGAACCCTGCGCTGGTGCCCAGCTTGATCGCCGGCTCGTTCACTAGCAACAGCGCCGACTGCGGATTGGGGATCTCCACCACCTGCTTGTTCGTTTTGTCGGCGACAAACACGTCGCCCTGCGAATCGGTGGCGAGATTAAGCTGGCTCCCAAACCCACTCGCAATCGGCGTTACCGTAGACGCAAATTTACCGTTGACGTTCGGGATTTCGCTCACGCCTCCGTTGGCGCCGACGTACACGTTGCCCGCGCCATCGATAGCTACGCCAGTCAGCCCGGAGAGATTCTTCGCGACCGCCGTGCCTGACGTAGACGAAGTCGATCCCGCCGGGAACATTACAACCTGGCTCAGTCCCGAGTCCGCCACATAGGTGTTGCCCAGCGCATCGGCCGCAACCTGCTCGGGCGCGCTGAGCCCTTGTGCGATCGACTGCTCTGCCGGCGTGGCCAGGTTGGAGATCGCAGCGGCTTGCCCCACGCCAGTCACGTAACCATTACTGCCGGAGATCACGTTATTGCTTGCATCCAGCATCTGCGCTTCACCGGCCGTCTGCCCCGCTGCCGTGGGCGTCATCTGGACGAATAGCGAGCACCAACTGTACAGCGGAATGCTCGTCTCCGTTGAACTGAACGCCGGATATGCAGTGCCGGCCGTGCATGGCGGCACCGCCGGCGTCACCGAAGGATCGGGAGTCGGGTTGGCTACCGCTTTAAAGTTGCTCGATCCCACCTGCCCGAACGCAATACTCTGCGGCGTGGTGGCCTGGCTGAATGAGTAATACAGCGTAGCGATGCCGGCCGGCGCCACCGTCGCCGCCGTCGAGCCGCTTCCCGTCACCAGGGTGGTCGAAATCTCAAACGAGCTGCTGCTCAGCCCGGTTCCCGATACATAAAAGCTCATTCCGCTCAGCGCAGCGAGCGGATCGCCCGAAGGGGCCGAGATGGTCACCAGCTCGTCCTCGGTAAACGAATTATTCGCCGTCAGAGTGAGCAATCCAGTCGAAGCCGACGCCGAGAATGCCGAAATCGCGCTTGCGCTGCCCGCTCCCACAGCTGTCGCGCCTACGTTTGCTGAGCCCGGTTTCCAAAGCACAATGGACGAATAAAGACACGTGGCATCGGTAGTCGCCTGGCTGGTGGAGTCGCAGTTTGGCGCGATCGTTCCTGTTGGCGCCCAGTTGCCGCTGCCGCCGGTCGCAATCCAGATATACCCGCGCGGATCCACCAGCACAGGATGCCCTGCGTAGACCGGCGAAACCATCACCGTATCGTTCCAGTTCAGGCTCGGCGAGGTTGGCGAGCCCTCGTTCGGAATCATGAACACGCCCGCGACATTGCCGCTATAGCTGGTGTTGTTGATGCTCGAGAAATAGAGATTTCCCTGCGCGTCGAAAGCCAATCCGGAAATCCCGTCAAAGCCCGCGCCCGCCGAGTCGATCCGGGTGAGCGATGTCTCTATTGTTCCGGTGCCGTTGCCATTAAGTCCCGATGTGCCAGCCGGAATTTCGTAGATGCCCGGAACCCTGGTGCCCAGCGTCGATCCGTAAATATTCTCGATAAAGAACAGGTTGCCGGCGTGATCCACCGCGAGACTCGCTGCATACTGCTCGAGACCGGTGATCAGGCGCGTCACGGAAGAAACAGTTCCCGACGAATTCACAGTGAACTTGTCGATCTCGCCCTGGGTCGACCAGCTTACATAAAATGTTCCGTCATCGCCCACGACAAGGTCCTGCGGCATCACCGGGGTCGACGTGCCGTTGCTCGTCACCGTAGGGCCAGCCCAGATATCCGTCCCTCCTGTAAATGACCAGGTGCCCGTGGTAGCGTTGTACGGGACGCGGCAGAACTGTACCGCGCTGCCATAGCGGTCTGTCACGTACAGGTTGTTCTGGGAATCGAATGCGATCGCTGCATTCCAGTACGTTCCCGAGGCTTCCAGCAGCGAGCAGTCTGACGGGGTGTTTGACGGCTCCGCTCCCACCACCAATGTGGGCTCCGACGCGCCCGGGGCAAGCTGGTAAATTGCGCTGTCTGCCGAATCAAGGAACAGAATATTGCCGTTGGGCGCGATTTTCATCGAGTAGATCTGGCCCCACAATTTCGTCGACCCATGATTGAAGGGAACTACCGAGCCCGCTGTCACCGGCGCCGGTGCATGGATCGGCAGTTGTCCCACAGCCATGCCGGCCGGCATCAGTGCGGCAATCAGAACCAGGCGGGCCGCCCGTGCAACGCTGCGAAACACGTCAGCAGACTCGATGGCCATACATCCCCTCCCAAGCAATCGCAATCCGAACGGCATTTTCTCGAGCAATGCGCCGGCCGGCCGTCCATTCTTTCCTCATCAGCGGGCGCTCGATTCTCGCTTTGTCAGGCGGCGTATAGCCAGCCGAACCATCGCTAGAACGTAAACTTCGCTTCCATCTCCATCAGCCGGTTGCCCACCTTGATATCCGCCACGCCGAAGTTCTGGTACGTGAGCACATTCTGGGTTAGCGCCTTTCCGGCCGTCGCATTCTGGAAGGCAAGCGTCAGATTATTGGTGTTCTCGTTGTTGAAGGACACCAGCGGGTGATTGAAAACATTGAAGGCCGCTACGCGCAGTTGCAGCGTCTTGCCTTCGCCCGTTGAAAAGTTCTTCATCAGCGTCACATCGTGATCGAGATAGGCCGGCCCGTGCAGATAGGGAAGCCGAAGGGTTCCGTTGCTCTCCGGCAGCGGTAATCCAAAACCCAGCGGGTTCACGAACTGGTGCGCCTTTGGCCCGCCCGTCACATTGCCCACCACCGTCGGCATCAGCTGCACGTCCGGCGTGCCCAGCCACACAGTCGGGTTCATCTGCGTCACGCAGAAATACTGTCCCTGCGAATTCGCCGGAATGCCGTATTGCGAGCTGCATTGCGGGTCGCTCTGCGGGCTCGATTGATTCTGGTATGCCGTCTGCACCGGCAGAATCGCCCCGTACCCAAAGCTGAAGTTCTCGCCATTCTCCGAAGCCAGCGGGAAACCGCTCATCACCTGCGAAACACCCGAGACCATCCACCCGTTCGCCGCTTCAGAGAACACCCGGTTGCCGCCCTTGTACCGTTGCCCCAGGTTCAGGAAGTAGTGAATATTGAAGGTCTGCGTGCGGTCGTACGACACCGGGTTGTAGTCATTGCGCAGGTTCACCGGATCAACGATGTTGTTGTTGTACGACGACGCCGTCGCCAGATTCTTGGCGAAAGTGTAGTTCGCCCCAAACGTCAGCATCCCCGCCTGCTTGTTCCACAGCGCCTGCACGCTGTTGTAGTTTGCGTAGAAGTTGTGCTTCAGTTGGTAGACATTTTCGTAGAACGGGTATGGCCGGAAGAAATCAACCTCCGGCGTATTCAGGCTGCTGATGCCTCCCGAAGGATTTTGAATAATCGTCATGCTGGCGGGCAGCGAGCCCAGAGCTACCGTGAACAGATTGTTTTGCTCATTATTGGGGTTCTGGTTTTTCGGGCAGCCCGACTCGATGCCGCAGATGATGTTCAGATTCGACGCGCTGTTGTACCCGTTGCTGGTGTTATACGAACCCAGGTTGATGTCGTGGCTGCCCACATACGCCACCTCCATCATGGAATGGAAAGGCGCCGAATAATCGATGCCAAAGTTGTACTCGTAGTAGATTGGCCGGTTAGTGTCGGTTGGCGAAAGCGTGTAGGCGGTAAAATCCGGTGGATTGAGCGGCGATTGGCTGTCGATGAGGTTATAAGTCAGCGTGCCCTCAAGAACGCTGGTCTTGTACCCCTGGGCCGTGGCCGCGGCCAGCGAGTATGGATTGAACTGCTCCTGATTCCGGTAGACGCCTCCGCCCCCGCGAAGAACAAACTTCGACTTGCCGAATACATTCCATGCAACGCCTGCGCGCGGGGTAAAGTACACCTCCTGCGGCGAATTCACTGAATTCGATACGCCCGTCTTCTGCGAGTACCAGGTGATGCCCGGCATGTTCAGGCTCGTGCAGTTCCGGGTGTAGCCGCTGCACTGCTGGTTGTACAGGCTGTCGGAGAAGGTCGCCAGGCCGTTGTTGTGTTTGTCAGTCCACGGTCCCAGGTGCTCGATGCGCGCGCCCAGGTTCAGCGTCACGTTGCGCAGCCTCCATTGGTCGTTGATGAACCCGGCCACCGTCATGTAGCGCATATCTACAGTCGGCGTGAAATTGGTTTGCTGGTAGGAGTCTGCATAGCCCTCGTAAATCATCGCCACGGGATTGAAGCAACTCCCCAGATAATTGGCGCCCGAATTCCGCTGCGTGCCCGCCGTATTCGGGTTTTCGCAGCTCACATATTGCGCTGACTGGAACGGCGCCTGGCTGTATTCGAAGTAGCCGTTGCCTGGGTCGAACGTGTACTCGCCCTGCGGGGCAGAAGCGGAATCCGCGACGCCGTTGTATGTTCCCGTCTCCCAGTACACGCCAAATTCGAAAAAGTGGTTCTTCTTCTGCCAGCTCACGTTGTCCTGCAGGATCGGATCCACTTTCTTGGTGCGAATCTGGTTGTTATAGAAACCGCCCGGCATCAACAGGAATGGATAGCCACCGCCGTTATTTCCGCCGATCGCCGGCACCGAGTAGTCGCCACCGTTCTTGTACATTCCCAAATAATCAAAGTTGCCCAACCCCGCACTGCCGCAACTGCCGGTCGCCCGCAGCGAGGCATTCAGGCAGTTGTAAGCGTTCATGTTGAATCTCTGCACCGCCAGCGGATCGTTCATCTTGCCCGGCAGGCTCACAAACGACATTGCCGCAATGAACTCGTTCGTTAGCGTTGTCCAAAGGCGCGTATAGCGCGCCGAGAGGATGTTCGACACATCTCCCGTCGACACATCGCCGGGATCGGGCATGGCATTATTCGGAAAGTAGTTGTTCAGCGCCACCGGATCCTGATCGACTTCCCGCTGCAGCCCGTAAAACAGGAAGAGCTTGTCTTTTTCGTCGATGTCGTAGCTCAGGGTGGAGTGGAAAATGGAACCGTTCTGCGTTTGCGAGACCTGCTGAATGTAGTTGTAGCCAAATGGATTCGTAAACGGGTCGGCGTTGGGCAGCGGGAACCAGTTCACCAGCGCCACGCCCGACGAATTGGCGTAAGGCTGCGCGTTATAGTTCTGCACCAGTGTCCCATCGGGCAGATAGCTATTCGCATTGCACATCGTCTGAATGGCATTGGGATTCGCCGCGCCATCCGGCCGCGCCCCGCAGAGTTGGGCATCCAGCGATGCCGGGCTGAAGTCTCCCTGCCGCTCTGCCATCGTCGGCACCCAACTGGAGATCGCCTGATGGTTGGCCTCGAAGATCTGGTTCAAGTACTCGAAGCCGGCCCAGAAGAACATCTTGTCGCGGTTGCGGTTGAAGCTCGTGAATGGCAGCAGTATCGGGCCGCCGATGTTCCCGCCCGGATACAGATACCGGCCGTCCGGGCGCGACTGGCGAAGGTAGTTGTCGTACCAGTCGTTCGAGTTGAAGAGCGCGTCGCGCCCTACAAAGTACGCCTCTCCATGAAACGCCGCGCCACCGGTCTTGCTGGTGGCCGCCATAACTGCCGGGCCCTTTGCCATCGCGGCGCTGAACGAGGAGTTATACAACTTTATCTCGCTGACCATGTCGATGTCGGTCGACTGAATTGATCCGGAGTTGGTGGCGATGTCGGTGAGCGAAACGCCATCGGTCAATACAGCCACGGCCGTCGGCCCTCCGCCGTTGGGGGAATATGATCCTGTCGGCCCGCTCAGCCCCACCACCGCCGAGTCGTAACCCGGCCGGTTGAATAATCCCTGGTTGCCGGTCGACATGGCATAACCAGGCAGCATGCGCACCAACTCGCCTGCATCGCGCCCCACCACGGTCAGGTTGTTCAGGTCCTTGGCCGTGATCACGTCGCTGCGCTCGCCTGTATCAAGCGCCGCCAGATTCGTGTCGACCTGCGCTTCCACTGTCACCGCTGCCGTCGCTGAGCCAACCTGCAGCTTGATATCGGTATTCCATCCCAACTGATCGCCCGCGCGCACCGCGAAAGACTGCGACTCCCACGGCTGAAAATTCGGCGCCGTCACGATGAACTTATAGCTGGTACCGGGGGCAACGCCGGCAAAGGCAAAGGCGCCGTCACCGTTGCTGGTCGTCGTGCGCTTCTCGCCGGTCTCCTGGTTCGTCAGAACCACCGCCGCCTTGGGAACACTGGCGCCCGTCGTGTCATGCACCACGCCGGTCACGTTTCCTGTCGCCTGTCCGTAGAGCGCCGATGATCCCAGCAGAAGCGCCGCCACAACGATTGCCAGCAACGATGCTGTCGGCCTGATCCCTGAAAAGTGCTTCATAAGCATCCCCCCGTCGGCTAGGTTCTTTTCCCTTCCGGTGGATTTACGATTCAAGCCCCAAGCTCTACTTAAGCCTTTGAGTGCCTGATACAGCCAGTTGTTCCGATTTAATAACACGCAATTCTGCGACCTGCCCTCGGAGCCTGTCAAGCGGAATATTCGTTCCAGTTTTTGCGCCTTGCGCGTGCAAAAATCGGCGGGAATTTCATTTCCTGCCGGCACAAAAATCCGCCTCTCGAACTGTGGACGCACGCATAAATCCCGTAGCGCATTTCTGCGCCGCCGGTAAAAAACCGCGTCTATCGCAAAGCCCACGGTGAGAAGCGACAAAGCGCTGCGCCCGCCGGAGTGCGGTCAGGCCACGCTCCGCGTCGCCGTACAAATAAAGCCACATCCTAAGTTGGTTTGGCAAGAGAAAAGCGTTTTAATTCGAATTTTTCTGCATGCCTTCGCGCCCGCGGCGCGCCGCATCCGTGGTCCAATGCCGGCTTACAGCGACAGGACCGCTTGAGCGGTTTGGAACCCCACGATGGCGAAGAGTCCCGTCATACTACCGCGTTGTGCCTGATCACCTCGCGGTACCACTCCGCGCTTAGTTTCGGGAACCGCTTCAGCGTTGAAAAATCCACGTAATGTATTCCGAACCGTTTACTGTAACCATCATCCCACTCGAAATTATCGATAAGACTCCACAGAAAATATCCCTTCACCGGATATCCTTCAGCTGCCGCCCGGTGCAGGTGCGTCAGGTTGTTGCGCAGGTACATCAGCCGGTCGGTATCTTCGACGCGTCCCTCCGGGTTCATCACGTCGTCGGACGAGCAGCCGTTCTCCGTAATAAAAATCGCCTTTGGCCGCCACAGGTCGCATACGTTGCGCACCGCCCAGTAAATGCACTCCGGTCCCACATAAATCCACGGCGAAGCCATACGCGGAAACGACGCCGGCGGATTTACAATCACATACCCCTGCGACGAATCGTCGGCCTGTACGTAGTTGGGCTCATAGACATTCAGACCCACGAAATCCAGCGGGCTTGAAATGATCTTCATGTCCCCCGGCTCTATCCGCGGGGCGTTCGCTCCTTCGCGCCGCAGGTAGCTTTCCGGATATGCGCCCTCCATCACCGCAGCCAGAAACTGGGCATTTTGGTCGCGCGTGGCGCGCCGCGCGGCCTCGATGTTCCGCTGGTCTTCGATCACTGGCACAAACACCTGCGCATTCTCAGCCAGTCCTACATGCACGCCCGCCCGCGCATTGGCACGGATGGCCTGGACGCCCAATCCATGCGCCAAAATGCCATTGTGCCGCACCTGGTTTGCCTCTGCCGGTGGCAGCTTAAGCCCCGGGGCAAAACGTCCGTCGCGATACCCGGAGTCAGTAAAGCAGACAAACTCGTTGGTGGTAATGAAGTGGCGCACGCGGTCGGAGAGCTGCCGCGCCACGTATCCGGCATAATCGGCGTAGGCCAGCGCCGTGGCCCGCAACTGCCATCCGCCAGGCAGCGCCTCGGGAAGATCCCAATGGAAAAGCGTGATGAACGGCTGAATCTCGTTCGCGAGTAGCTCATCGATCACCCGCTGGTAATAATCCAGCCCGCGCGGATTTGGCTTTCCAGTTCCATTGGGAAAAATCCGCGACCAACCAATCGACAGCCGGTAGCCGCCCACGCCCAAGTCGCGTAACAACCGGATGTCTTCCTTGTAGCGATGGTAAGAATCGTCGGCAATATCGCCGGTCTGTCCTTCAAACGTCTTTCCCGAGTTGTGCGCAAATACATCCCAGATCGAAGGTGTGCGCCCATCCTCATCCACCGCTCCTTCAATCTGATAGGCAGAGGTAGCGCAACCCCACACGAATCCTGGCGGATAGCCGAGAGATGCGGCGGGCTTTGTGGGCGCCGCCGGCAATCTGGAATCGCTTAGCGCAACCGCGGCCGAAACCGCTGCGGTTGCGCTGAATTGGCGTCGAGTGATGCTTTTCATGCAGTAAGCCTCTGCCGGCCCGTACGTCCAGATGCTGAATTCAACCGTTTTAGCACTTTTATAGCTAGGGATCAGGAAATCAAGGGCCGATTATAAGCACGACGCCGATTCAATGCAACTTGGCTCCCACGGACGCCGGATAACGCACCTTCGGTCGGCTGGCCGTCGCGGCTCCGGGAACGGCAATTGCCAGCAGTTACGGCGGAACCCCAGCCTCTCCCCGAGCCTGCGCGCAATGCACCCTACTTAATCGCTTTTTCCTTGACAACGCAGAAATTGCTCAAGTACGGTGTTGCGTTATCAAATGTGGCCGCGAATCCGCTCGGAGATTTCCGAGGGGTGCATACCGGAATTGCCGCTGGGGTCGGCGAAGATTTCTTTTCAGTTTTCTACCCTTTCGGCAATCACCCGAGGTCCATTGCGGGCCAGCGCCGGATCGCGTCGGCAGACCATAAGTCAAACGTTTGAGTAAAAGATGCACGACCACATTGCGCCGGAGCCCAGGCAAGATCAGCACACCGAACCTCGCCCGGCCAGCCAGATTCGCGAATGAGACGCAGAAATGAACCCGGATCGGAGGATTGGGATGCAATCGACTTGGAGGAAATTCTTGAGTCCAGTGAAGCGCGCGGTGGAAACATGGTTGACCGTCTCCTCATTCCTGATCCTTGGTCTCATCGCAATGCCGATAAAGCTTGCCGCCCAGCAGCCCATCGTCGTCACCGGCCCGGTCAAGCAGATTGGCACCCTAGGCGGCACGTATGGCGGCGGCTGGGACAATGGGGCGGATCCCATCGGCGGTTCGTTCGCTGTGGGGGCAAACGGCAATGTCATCGTTGGCGACGGATATGGCTTGGGCTGGTTGGATATCAATCCAAGCGGGACTCAACCGTCGAATGAGTCGGTATTGGCTACTTTCGCTTCAACCACAGAGCAACCGGGCGCCGCGTCCGCAGTAGACGCCTACGGCAACGTTTACGTCGCTTCCGCCGCCGTGTGGAGCAGCGCGGCGTATGTATTCAAGCTTCCATACAACGCTGCGGCCGGAACATATGCGGGCTTCACGTCCTCGACAATTCCCACCAGCAACTGCCTGGGCGGCACGCAGGATACGTCTGCGTGCATATTCGCCTCCGCGGTTCCGGGGGCGCTGACCAAAGGATACTCAGCCGGCTTTGCCGATATTGCCTTCGACGCGCAGGGCAACTTCTATTTCTCTACGGATACGCAGTCTGAAAATAACAGCCCCAATACGATCTACGAGTGCGTAGCGAGCAGCCTGCCGGCTTGCAGCTCTCCCACGTTGGTTTATGCGGATTCAAGTCCGATGGGCGCGATGGCAATCGATCCCTGGGGTAACCTCTTCTTCATCGATGGCGCCTCCACCAGCGTTGGGACAAGTTATTTAAAGGAAATCCCCGCGGGTGGCTGGAGCAGTTCAACGCCCGCCTCAACGACCACGACACTCGAGACCTATGCCAGTTCGGCCGCCTACAACAGCCTCGCCGGTTTGGTCATCGCCTCCAACGGCACGATCTACTTCAGCAACAACGATGGTATCTTCGCCATTCCCAACACCTCAACAAACGGGCCGAACACGAGCGCGGTCTACGTGGTGTCTACCCCTGGCGGAAAGGGACTTGCGCTCGACGCCAATGGCAATCTCTACGAGGTGGATCTCAACAACAATGTTGATTTCGTTCCTGTCAACAACTTTTCACTGGGATCTGTGGCCACCGGTACTGCGGCCACTGCAATCGACGCGACGATCTTCGACGGCAGCGGTTCGTGCTCTCCGACCGAAAGTGTTGCTGTCACCGAATTCGGCGTAACATCCAGCGAATTCACGGCGACGGCCGGGACTACTTGCTCGGCCGGATTTACCCCGAGCAATGGAACGTTTAGCTCAGGCCCGCTCAGTGCCTCATCCTTCGGGTCGTCGTATTCCGTGGCGTTAAACTTTACGCCGTCCGCGGCGGGTGAGCGCAACGCAGCACTGACCATCACGGACTCGACCAATAACGTCAGCGGAGTATCGCAACTGTTCGGCGTCGGCCAGTTCGAGTGGCCGCTTCTCGATCCCGGCGCGGCGACAGCTTACACTGCACAGCTTGCCAGCCCATCCTCTGTTGTAGCGGATGCTGCCGGTGATGTCTTTGTCGCCGACACCGGCAGCCAGGGAGTATACGAGTTCACAGCATCGAATCCCTCCAGCGCCATCCTGATAATCGGCAGCTCGAGTTCGCCAGCGATCGCGTCGCCCACTGCGTTAGCCTTCGACGCTAACGGCGATCTGTTTATTGGCAACAACGTCAGCGGTTCTCCGGTGGTGTATGAAATCGCCAACACCGGCACGACCGGAGCCTTCGCAAGTCATGGCAGCGCACAGGCAGTCATTAACTCGAATACGCTCTTCGGCGGTACGGCGCTCGCCAGCGTGAACGGACTCGCCTTCGGACCAAATGGCACGCTGTATATTACGGACACCGGCAACGCTCGCGTCGTCTCCTTCAATGCCTCCAACAACAGCACCGCCGTAACCAGCGCTATCGCGGCCAACGGGTTACAGACCCCGGCTGGAATCGCCGTCGATTCTTCCGGCAATCTCTACGTCGCCGACTCGGGCGCCAAAAATGTCTTCGTCTTTTACGCCGCGGGTGG
>JASIJX010000418.1 GCA_030049955.1 Acidobacteriaceae bacterium | reverse complement strand
GCAGCGGCACGCAGTTCAATATGAACGTTAACGAGGTAATCGCGAATCGTTGCAGCCAGATCGCCGGCACGCCCCTGGGCAGCAAAACTCCGGTTCACCCGAACGATCAAGTCAACATGTCCCAGTCGTCGAACGACTCATTTCCTTCGGCCATGTACATCGCGGCCGCGGTCAACACAAAGCAACGCTTGATCCCCGCAATAACAGCCCTGCGCGACGCCATCAATCGGAAAGCAGAGGCATGGAAGGACATCGTAAAGATTGGCCGCACGCACATGCAGGACGCCACGCCATTGACCCTCGGAGAGGAATGGTCCGGCTATGTGGGAATGCTGACGGACGATCTCGAACGGATCGAGTCCGGACTTAGCGGTGTGTACAGGCTGGCGCTGGGCGGCACAGCGGTGGGTACCGGCCTGAATTCAGCACCTGGATTCGCCGAAGCAGTTGCCGAAGAGATCGCCAGGCTTACAAGCCTGCCGTTTGTCAGTGCGCCCAACAAGTTCACCGTACAGGGCGCGCACGATGCGCTCGTTCAGCTTTCCGGCACGCTGCGCACGCTGGCGGTTTCGCTCTACAAGATTGCCAACGATATTCGCCTGATGTCCTGCGGACCACGGGCCGGATTCGCGGAGTTGCTTATACCCGCGAATGAGCCTGGCTCCTCAATCATGCCCGGCAAAGTCAATCCGACACAATGCGAGGCGCTCACCATGATCGCCGTGCAGGTCATGGCAAATGATGTTGCGGTCGGCTTTGGCGGCGCCGGCGGCTATCTCGAAATGAATGTTTACAAGCCGTTGATTATCTCCGGCATCACTCAGTCCATCGTCATCCTGGCAGATGGCTGCACCAATTTCCGCAAGTACCTGATCGAAGGTACTCAGCCCAACGTTAAGAAGATCAGCGAATATGTTGAACGCTCACTGATGCTTGTCACCGCCCTCTCGCCGGTCATCGGCTATGACAAAGCATCCAAAATCGCGCACTACGCCCTCGATAATGACCTGACACTCAAAGCTGCCGCCCTCAAGCTGGGTTTCGTCACCGAAGATGAATTTGATCGCATCGTCGACCCTCGCAAGATGGTGAAACCCTACGTCGCAACCGCTGCCTGAGATATGCGAAGGAGAAGGATGATGACCACCAATAAGCGCGGAATCGAGTTGCTCCAGGATCCATCACTCAATAAGTCAACCGCCTTCACCGAGTCCGAGAAGGACGCGCTCGGACTTGTTGGCCTCGTGCCGGACGTAATCGAAAATGAAGATCTGCAGCTACAGCGGGTTATGATGCAACTCGCGCAGAAGCCAACCGATCTTGAGCGCTACATCTATCTGATTAGCCTGCTCGACCACAACGAAACGCTGTTCTATCGCACCGTCATGTCCGACCCTGCGCGTTTTCTGCCCATTGTCTATGATCCCACCATCGGAGAAGCGTGCTTGAAATTTGGCCACATCTACCGTCAGTCGCGGGGCATGTATCTCTCCATGACGCGCCGTGGCAAGGTCAAGGAGGTTCTGAAGAACTGGCCGCAGAAGGATGTCCGCTTCATCTGTGTCACCGATGGCGGCCGCATTCTCGGCCTCGGCGATCTCGGGGCCAACGGCATGGGCATTCCCATCGGCAAGCTGCAGTTATACACCGCCTGCGCCGGTGTGCCGCCGCAGTATCTTATGCCGATGTATCTCGACGCCGGCACCAATAACGAACAGTACCTTCACGATCCGTTGTACCTGGGTATGCGCAAGACGCGTCCGTCAGCGGAGGAACTCTATTCGTTTGTCGACGAATTTATGGAGGCCGTGCGGAAGTTGTTCCCGAAATGCTGCGTGCATTTTGAGGATTGGACCGGTGTGGACGCTGTTCACCTGCTCGAGCGTTACCGGAACAAGTATTGCGTCTATAACGATGATGTTCAGGGCACAGCGGGGATCGTGCTCGCGGGAATGATCAACGCTGCCAGAATCAAAGGTAAGAAGCTCAGCGACGAGAGATACCTGTTCCTTGGCGCTGGGTCAGCCGGCATCGGTCTCGCGGATCTCTTGTGTTCAGCGATGGTCCAGGAAGGACTCAAGCTCAAGGACGCGCAGGAACATGTATACATGTTCGATATTAACGGACTTCTCGAGACGACGCGCACTGATCTTATCGACTTTCAGAAACCCTACGCCCACAAGCACGCGCCCACAAGGGATTTTGTGAAGGCGATCGAGAGCATCAAACCGACGACTATCATCGGTGTAAGTACGATCGGCGGGGCTTTCACGCAAAAAGTAATCGAAGCAATGTCGCGGATCAATGAGCGCCCGGTCGTGCTTGCGCTTTCCAACCCCACCGATCACGCCGAGTGCACACCCGAACAGGCTTACACATGGTCGAACGGCAAGGCAATCTATGCTGCTGGCGTATCGTTTGCGCCCGTCCACTTCAAGGGACAGACATTTTTGCCCGGGCAAGCGAACAATTTCTACGTTTTCCCAGCAATCGGAATGGCTGTATTCGCGACACAGGCCTCGCGGGTCACTGATGAGATGTTCATCGAGGCTGCACGTGCCGTAGCGGATCAGGTGCCCTCCGATTTGTTGAAGCAGGGGCTTCTGTATCCGCTGCAGTCGAACATCCTGGAAACCGAAATCCAGACGGCCGCGCGGATCGCGAAGCTGATCTTTGATTCTCGCCTTGCGCGCGTGAAACGGCCCGCTGACATGGTGGCGTTCATTCGTAGCCATGTATACAAGCCCGTCTATGGGAAAGAGCCCAAGCGTGCAGCAAGGGCAGCTTAAAGCAATTCTTCGCATGGGCATCGGCAAAACTCTCGCACATCATTCCAACAGGTGAGGATCATGGCACAACTGACGAGTTATCAATCCGACATCCGCCCACTGTTCACAGACCGGGATATCCGGGCGATGAGTAAGGCGTTCAACCTGGCGAGCTACGACGACGTGAAGTCGCACGCGGCCGCCATCTATGACCGCATCCGCGGCATCGGTGGCGCCGTGATGCCGCCTCCTCCTCCGCGCGGAGAAGGCCCGTGGCCTCAGGACCGCATTGAGCTTTTCGCTCGATGGATGGCGGATGGCTACCAGCCTTAGTAAGCTCAATTGATGCATTGTCGCCACTGCGCTCATTCAGGTTGCTTACTACCCAAAGCCGGCTCGTGTCCCTAATGAGAAAAGCGCTTACCGCTGGGATTTTCCATTCGGGGGCAAGATCTCATAAGGGCGCATCATCGCGTTGTCCTCGTGTTCGAGGACGTGACAGTGCCATACATAACAGCCTGCATAGCCTTCAAAGGGAACGAGGATGCGCGTGACCATGCCCGGGTCTGCGCGCACGGTATCTTTCCAGCCGGATTCAAACAACTCTGGTGGTTGAGCCGGACCGGTGAATCGCAGCGTTCCCTTGGCCAAGTAATCGAAGGTGTCGAAAGGGCGCCGGTCAAGGATGCGGAATCGCACCAGGTGCAGATGGATGGGGTGCGCGTCCTCGGTAAGGTTGACCAGTTCCCAGATTTCCGTGGTGTTCAGCACTGGCTTCTCGGTTACCGGCGCGCTCCATGGAGTGTTATTCAGCAGCATGCCCATGGATTGCTGAACCTTGTCCAGTCGCTCATTGAGAGTCAACCGCCGTGTGCGCACCGCGTCTGACTCGCGAAGCGGAATCTCAGTTTGGAGCACTGTCGGCACTTCGCTGGTTTCGCGCGCGCCATCTGTGGCGACGTGGAATTGCAGGATTGGGAATGAATCGCTTACCAGCTCAACGTTCGAGCCTGCGAAGAGAGAAAAATCGACCACGATATCGGCGCGTTCAGCCGGAGCCAGCGGAAGTCGGCGCACGGCGACCGGCGATGGCAGCAATCCCTGGTCGTTGGCGATCACCTGGAATGGAGCACGGTTCGATAGTTCAAGACGGTAAAACCGCCCGTTCGATCCATTCATCACGCGCAGGCGGTATTTTCGCGGCTCCACGTTGTGATACGGCAGCAGCTTTCCGTTAGCCAGGATGGCATTCCCGAAAACTTCCGGCACCCAGGGACGAAGTGGATCCGGAGAAACCGGGTAGAGCAGTTGTCCATCGCGCGTGAGCAGACGGTCACTGATCATCAGCGGGATTTCGTATTTGCCGGCAGGCAGTTTCAGCGCCCCCTCACGCGGGTCGCGCACGATAAAGAATCCTTGCAGCCCCGCGTAAATGTTCAGTCGATTAATCCCCATCGCGTGGTCGTGATAGAACAGCAGGCTCGCGCGCTGCGCCGAGGGATAAAAGCACGTCTGCTTTCCGCCGGGTGTCGTCCAGCTCTCCGGATATCCGTCACTCTCCGGCGGCGTTCTTCCGCCGTGCAGGTGCACGACGGCACGCACCTCGGGCACGCCTGGACCGGCACCCTCCAGCGTGTGATCGACGGGGAGAAAATGGCGCGCGGGCAACAGGTTCTGCCACTCCACAGCAACTGCCCGGCCGCTCTCTGTCTCGATTGTCGGGCCGGGAAAGCTGTTGCCGAAGCACCACATGCGCGTGGGCGGCAGATCGCGGTGAACCTTCGCGAATCTCTCGCGCATTGCGATCTTGTAAAAGTGAATCTGCTCTGAGGGATTCTCGGGATTCGGTCGGAAGCCCGTTGGCCGAGCTAGTTCAGGAAGCGGCAACGGATCGACAAAGGCAGGCAATAGAGATGGATCGAGTGCTGATTGCTGCGGCGACATCTCGATCGGCGCCTTCTCGATCGGCTCCTTGATGCGAGACCCGGCAATCGCCATGCCGGCATTGCGCAGAAATGTGCGCCGCGATGAGCGATGCAATAAACGAAAAGTGCCGGCCATGTGTTTCTATTGTCGCCCGTAGAGCAATTGAACGCGAAAAAATGCCCGGCTTCCCGGTCATTGAGGAAGCCGGGCGGAGTGGGGACTTTAGTGGACTGGGAAGCCGAATACCGGCTCGCCCGTCGATGGATCGAGAAGATACGGCGACCGCATATTCGTGTGGGTGAAGTCGAACATGCTGTTCACCGAGCCGGCGATAGCGTCGAACGATCCATCGCCAATGCGCTGTCCGCGCAGCCAGTTGTCCTCGATGAAGCGGATGATCGAGGTCTGATCGGTCATTGTGTGGTCCACGTAATTGGATTTCGCCCAGGGAGAGATGACCATGAGCGGAATGCGCGGGCCATAGCCGCAGCGGCCCTGTGCGTGAGGTGCGCCGCTCGGTCCCGGCAGCGCTGTGTCGGTTCCGTTGCCGCACTGGCCTTCGCCCGTAAGCATGTCATCGGCGGTGGTGGACTGGTTCACGATCTGCCCTAGCTGATGATCGTACCAGCCATCGGAGTCGTCGTAGTTGATGAAGACCGCAGTGGACTCCCATTCCGGCCTGGTCATCAGGAAATTGATAACCTTCACCACGAAGTCCTGCTCATCCAGAGGATCCGAATAACCGGCGTGCGCATCCTGATACCCGGGAGCCTTCAGGAAGCTCACCGCGGGCATGTTGCCTGCCTTCACCGCCGCAAAGAAGTCCTCGGTGTCGTACTGATGATGGACAGCGCCATCATCGTGCCCAATCGCCGTCACCGACGACGGCCGCACATGCTGCAGGTTCTCGGTTGAGTCGTAGTATTGGAACGGCTCGTGGTGGGGAATATAGTCGGTCTCGTTGACGCCGGTAACCGCGGAAGTGTGGGAACGCGAGCAGCCGGTCGTGCCATTCGCATTGGTCTTCGTCAGGTCGAAACCACCTTCGAACCAGCCCCAGGTGATGCCGGCCGCATTCAGAAGATCGCCGATGTTCTGGCCGCTCATGTGAATCTGCGCGCCGGTCGTCGTGGAGCAGGCATCACCTACAGGATCAGCGTCGCTAGTATCCGTGAAGCCGCCATCGCCGTCGCTGACAACCTTGCTACCGGCATTGATCTGGTCGGAAACCCCGTTGGTCTGGCCGGAGATCAGGTTAATCGCCCCCGGCGTCGACGGCCCGAAGGTGGTTCCGTACGAGTTATCGTTGAGCGCAAAGTGCTGGGCGTAGTTCCACAGCGCCGTCACCGTATTGCCGTCGTAATATCCCATCACCAGCGAACTGCTAGTGTCCCCATTCGGCGGCGGACCCGGCGTGCCGGTGTACTTCGGAAACAGATCCATCAAGCCGGCGTGGAAGGCCTCCTGTTCCGGCGTGTAGTTGTGATCCTGATCGGCGGTAGCGGCCTGCGATCGGTCCAGGCGAAAGGGATTCGATGCCCCTGCTCCATTTGCCGGGTTCAAATTCGGATTGTTGTTCAAAAGCGCGGCCGTGAATCCATTCACGCTGGGAGTTCCCGGAGCGGCAGTGAAACTGGGCTCGTCCGCAGGGTTGAGAGCGTTGGGATAAGTGCCCCAGTAGTGGTCGAAGGAGATGTTCTCGCCAAAGATCACGACAACGTGCTTGATCGGAGTTGCGGTTTGGTTAAAGCCAGGCTGCGCGGGAGCCACAGACGGAGCAGCCATCTGGCCGGCCACGAGCAGGGCGGAAAGCGAAACAGCGAAGTGCTTTTGCATGGGTGCACACCTCCATGCCGGG
>JASIJX010000048.1 GCA_030049955.1 Acidobacteriaceae bacterium | reverse complement strand
GAGGTCGAGCCACGATTCGACAATCGCGCCGCCAGCACTCATTCGCCTCGCATCCTCAAACGCACTCTGTCAATCTCATCCTTTAAAGAATCTGCTCTAAGCCCTTCAATCCACGCGCCAATCATTCTTGCTAAACTCTGCAGATCAATTCCATCTCAATTGCGAAAATGACTTCTATGCGGCCGCTCATCGCACTGCGGCCGGCACAACGGATCGCAGAAACCCCGTGTTTTCAACACTTGCAACACTTGCCCTTTGTTTTCATGCACTTGTGGGCAGAAAAGCGCTAACTCGTTTGTTTACCACACTTAGTTTTCGAAAAAAATGAATTGGCAAGACACAGCTCCAGCCGAGGAGGCAGCTAATTTGTTTGCGGATTCTGATACCGGAGCGTAAGCCCTTACGGCAGAGGAATCTGCAAATAACTCTTGGAAGATGAGGAATTTGGCGCGGCGCGCTTCGCATAACTCGCGCCAGCGGAGGAATTTACGTCAAGAAATTACAGTGGGGGATATCCAACACAGATGCCCCTTCGGAATGCCGCGACTGAATTTGATCGCGAGCACAGACGCTCGGCGCCAGCAGCGGGCTGAGCTTCGCTTATTAGCTCTCGAACCTTCAGCCTTGATCGTTCGTATCCGCAGAATTCCGCAAAATCGAGGGCCGGTCTACTTGCTTACCGGCCCTTCGCTTTTGACTTGAGATTGAGTGCCGCCGCGGCGCGAATGAGATCCCTCAACGCCGCCTCATTGACTGTGTCGCCTTGGTGAAAATCGATGGCCCGGCGCACGTTGCCGTCGAGACTGGAGTTGAACAAGCCCGCAGGGTCCGGCAATGCCGCTCCTTTGGCGAAGGTCATTTTAACGGCATTCTTATAGGTCTCTCCGGTGCAAATGATACCGCCGCGTGACCACACCGGCGTGCCCGGCGATGACGGTTTGGCCCACTTCCATTCTTCGACGATCTCGGGGTCGGCCGCGAGGATGATCTGGCGCAGTTTCGCGAGCATGTCTCCGCGCCAGTCACCTAGCTCTTCGATCTTCGCGTTGATGGATGCAGCAGCGGACTTCATCGCTGATCGAGAGGACGGTTCGGCGAGCGTTTTCATGTTCCCTCCAGTTTCGATCAGTTTAGACAGACGCAAACTGCTTTGCGTATTCGGCGCTCAGCCGCTGCCAGCCCTCGAACTTCATCGCATCGGGGCCGGTAAGGCGGCCGATTGGTGTTCCGTCAAGGAGGCGCTCGAGAACGTCGAGGCAGATGTGCCAGCCGGCAGCGCCCCAGGAGACGTAGCGGCGATCGATGCTGTGCCAGAGCGTAAGGCGCGTGCCCGTGCCGGCGGGCTCAAGCTCCCAGCGCATATCGCCGCATTCGAGCAGCCGGGGAGCATCGGCTCGCGTGACGCTTGTTTCCAGAACCTGCGGAGAGCCCACCCAGGTGAGCTTGACCGTGCCCACGCGGGCCAGGCTGCCATCGGTTTCATAGGGCGCCCATTCACGCAGTTGCGCCGGGTCAGTAAGCGCCTGCCAGACATTTTCCGGAGTGTGACGGAGCTCCCGGGTGAGGATGAGCGTCCATTTCTCTCCATCCTTGCGGACTTGCACCCCGCTGGCCGGCCCAGGCGTGTACTGTTCACGAACGGTCATTTTCTCCTCCTTCTGTTCTCTTTGGGTGCTGTTGGTGGGTGCATGCGGTCGAGGTGACGCTCGAGCGCGTCGACGTGTGCGGACCAGAAGCGGCGGAACGGAGCAAGCCAGGCGTCCAGCTCCTGGAGTGGTTCGGGTTTGAGCCGGTAGAGGCGGCGCTGCGCGTCTACCGTGGATTCGACAAAGCCAGCCTCGCGCAGCACGCGCAGATGCTTTGAGACGGTCGGCTGCGGCATGCGAAGCTGCCGCTCAATCTCTCCGACCGATTGCTGTGAGGAGACTAGGAGGCTCAAGATTGCGCGGCGATTTGGCTCGGCGATGATTTCGAAGACAGATTCCACGTCTTGTATATACCTCCGATGGAATATGCGTGTCAAGGCATATAAAGAAAATATTCCAAGCGCTGGGCGAGAACGGCAGATGACATGGTGCTTCAGCTTCCCGGCGTAAGTTGCGGATGAAAGTCAGCTCTGCCGTTGGGCAAGAGGACGATTTCCAGACGGCCCTGCTGGCGGTTGGCGAGATCAGGGCCGGTGATCTGGGCCTGCTTGCCGTCGGCAGCCGTGTAGGTGACCTTGAGTGGGCCGTCGCCGGTGACCGTGAAGCGATAGTGGAAGTCTGCGCCGGAGGCGATAGTATTGGCACCGAAGCTGGCATCAGGGTAATCGACTTCGAGAAGCTGGATGGGCGCGCCCGTGCGGTTCTCGATGGTGGCGTCGATGTGGTAGGAATGACAGCCGGAGAGAAGAACCAATGCTGCCGAATAGAACAACGCAGTGCGCTTCATTCAGGTTTCTCCTCGCCTGCAGCGGATTTGCCCAGAGCTTTATCAACGCGCGTTTCGAGGCTGGCGATGCGTTTGACCAGCTCCGGCAGGCGCTGGAAGATGGCTACGGCGCGCAACCAGGTCCGGTTGTCGAAGCCCGGCGAGCCGGAGATCATTTTGCCCGGCGGCACGTCGTGCGAGACGGCTGACTGCGCCGTGAGGATGACTCCGTCGCCGACTGTGCAGTGACCGGCGATGCCCACTTGGCCGGCGAGGATGACGTTGTTGCCGATGACTGAGGAGCCGGCAAGGCCGGTCTGCGCACAGACCAGCGTATTCTCACCGACGCGCGAGCCGTGACCGATCTGGACGAGGTTGTCGATCTTTGAGCCGTCGCCGACTTCGGTTACTCCAACGGTGGCGCGGTCGATGGTCGCGTTGGCCTGCACGTCCACGCGGCTGCCGATGCGCACCGGACCCGACTGAGGGATCTTTTCCCAGTGGCCGGATTCGTTTTTGGCAAAGCCGAAACCGTCGGCGCCGACGATGGCGCCGTTTTCGAGAGTGACGTTATCGCCCAGGACGCAGTGCTCGCGGACAACCGCGTGGGCGTGGGCAAAGAAGTGGCTGCCGATCTGGACGCCGGGATAAATAACAACGTGGGCGAGGATGGTGGCGTGCGGACCAATGCGCACTTGCGGACCGATGACCGCGTAAGGGCCCACGTGTGCGCCTTCGGCGATTTCGGCGGTTGGATCGATAACGGCAGTTGGATGGTTGCCGGGCGGATACGCAGGCGGCGAGTA
>JASIJX010000417.1 GCA_030049955.1 Acidobacteriaceae bacterium | reverse complement strand
CGCGAAGTTCACATAGCCTGCCCCTTTTTCCGCATTCCGGTACATAGACGAATTTGGGCGCTCACCAATCACCCAAGATTCACAAAGTAATGTTGCAACCCCGCGCCCCGGGGTGATAAACGTTGTTTGCTCCCCTGAAATCTTTTCCCAGATCGCTGAAAAACATCTCTGGAGGTTTGGCCGATGGGTCAACCTTTTATCGGTGAAGTTCGGCTCGTGGGGTTCAACTTCGCCCCGGTAAGCTGGAATCTGTGTGATGGCTCATCGAAGTCCATCTCCGCGTACACCCCTCTTTACACTTTGATCGGAACCACCTACGGTGGCGACGGGGTGCAGAACTTCAACATGCCCGACCTGCGCGGCCGCATTCCCATCCATCAGGGCGGTGGTTATGTGATGGGCGCCGCGGGAGGCGCGGAATCGGTCACGCTGACGACGGCGCAGCTTCCTGCCCACAACCACAGCTACATGGCATCGCCCAGCACTACGGGCAACGTGAGCACAGCGGAAAACAACTTCCTGGCCAGCGGCGCAAAAATCTACACCAAGGAAGTGCCCAGCGACGCCGCCAATGCCGCATGGCTGACGACCGCCGGTGGGTCCCAGTCCCATGACAATCGTCAGCCCTATCAGGTGCTGAACTGGATTATCGCGCTCGAAGGAATTTTCCCCAGCCAATAGCCGCGCGAGCGGCAAGGGAGATGGAACAAGATGGCGGATGTGTTTATTGGTCAACTGCTTCTTGGTGCGTGGGGTATTACGCCAAGGTACTTTGCGCAATGCAACGGGCAAATGCTGTCGATCCAGCAGAACGCGGCATTGTTTTCGTTGCTGGGGACATCCTATGGCGGCGATGGCGTAAGAACCTTCGGCCTGCCAAACTTGCAGGGGAAGACGCCAATCTCGATGGGCAACGGCTTCGCGATCGGGCAGACAGGCGGTGAGCCTTCGCACACGCTATCCGTGCCCGAAATGCCGGCGCACACGCACCAGCCGCAAAGCTCATCCTCCGCGCCAAACATAGCCGTCCCGACAGGAACTCTGCTGGGCACCGGCGGCCCAGCCATATTTAACAGCTCGCTTACCAACCAGCCATCGAAGCTTAATTCGGCCGTCGTTGCCCAGGTCGGCGGAGGCCAGCCCCATGAGAACCGGCAGCCTTATCTGGTGATGAACTGGTTAATCTCCCTTTCAGGCATTTATCCCTCACGGAACTAGCGACGGCGAATCAGGAGACTCGGACCATGTCACAGCCATTCATCGGTCAATTGCTGCTGGTGGGCTTTAACTTTGCTCCCTACCAATACGCGCCGGCCACCGGTCAGTTGCTGCCCATCAGCTCTTACGCGGCGCTCTTTTCCCTGTTGGGAACGAATTTCGGGGGCAACGGCACGTCGAACTTTGGTCTGCCCAATTTGCAGGGCTCCTGCGCTGTAGGCATGGGTCAGGGCCCGGGGCTTGCACAGTACGATCTCGGCGAAACCGGTGGCTCGCAATCGGTCACATTAGCCCTCAATCAGATGCCCGCGCACACGCACGCCGTTCAAACAAAGGCATCCATTGCCAGCGAAACCACGCCGGGCGGCAATGCGCTCGCTAATTCCACGGGCGCAGGTTCCATTTACTACAAGGCCCAGCCCATCGGCAACACGAAACAGATGAACCCCGCAGCTATCACCTCGGCGGGCAACGGGGTGCCGCACAACAACATGATGCCCTACCAGACGTTGAACTGGATCATTGCCCTTAACGGCGTATTTCCGCAGCGGCCATAAGCGCGCTCGCCCGCAATCGTTCTCTCGTCCGCTGGCATCAGCGACCGCGTATTGTTCGCCCATTGTTCTAGGCTATGTCCACTCTCGCCGTTCGCCCCGCCCTCCCGCAGGACGAAATCTATCTGTACGAGCTGTACTCGGCCGTGCGCGCGCCCGAGTTCGCTCTCGCTCCCATCTCGCCCACGCAACGCGAGCATCTGATGCGCATCCAGTTCCGCGGGCAGATGTCGAGCTACGCGCAAAGGTATCCCAACTCCTGCTACCACATCGTGCTGCTCGACGGTAAGCCCGCCGGCAGGCTGTGGGTGGCGCAGGAGCCGCGCGAGTTTCACCTCGTCGACATTGCCATCCATCCCAGCCTGCAGCGCAAGGGCATTGGCGCGGCGCTCGTGCGGCGGCTGCAACAGGAAGCTGCTCAGGCGCGCCTGCCCATCAGCTCCTGTGTCTTCCGCTTTAATCCCGGCTCCTTGCGCTTCCATCAGCGCCTCGGCTTCGCCATCGCGCGCGAGGACGAGATGTATTACTACATGGAATGGCGCCCCACGCCGGCGTTTTAGAGCGCCGCAGGCGGCAAAGGCTCCGCCGCAGCCGAACGGCCCATCAGTTCGCGCGCCCACGCAGCGCACACTTCCTCCACCTGCGCGCGCATCTCCTCCGGGTCGCGATAGCGCAGGATGCGGCAATCGCTGCGCTCTTCGAGCTCCCTGCGAAAGGCCAGAATCTCAGGATCGGTTTCCTGAGGCGCGTCCTTAAGGCACACCAGCACGTCCCGCATCGGCATCGCCGGGTCGTCGCGGCACTCAATCGCAAGCAGAAACAGCTTGCGGAACAGATCGCGCGGTCCCCAGTCGTCCTGAAATATCTGGATGAAGTAGCTGCTCCAGCGCACATTGTCGGAGACTATAGCGCGATGCGAGGAGATCTGATCGCTCTCCCGCAGGCCTACGTTGACCAACAGCAGCCCGGCAGCCATCGCCGTGCTTTCGTTCGCGTTGGCAATCGCATCGTAACAGGCCCGCCGATCCGCTTCCGCGTCGCCGGGCGCCGAAACGAACACTCGGAAGTCATCAAAGCCATGCGCCATAGGGAAGCACCAGTATAGCGAGTGAGGGCCATATCCGCGGGCTCAATCGCTGGGCTGACTCGATGAACGAATCAGCGCCCGCCACGCTGCGCGCTGTACAATTTTTGTGACTCAGTTGCATCGCATCATCTGAGCGGAGTGGGAAATGACCGAGACCATTGACTGGCCGCTGCGCACAACTGCGCGGCCGCGCCGCCGTAAATTCATCCTTTTGCTCCTCGTCATTATTGTCTTGATCTTTTCCGCGAGCAGCGCGCTTTCATATTGGGTAGACTCGCTGTGGTTCGGCTCGCTCGGTTACTCCAGCGTCTTCTGGACAACGCTGCGGTTAGAGTGGGCCATTTTTGCCGGATTCACCGTAGCAACCTTCGCGATTCTCTACGGCGCCTTTGCCGTGCTCAAGCGCGCGCACGCCGCCGACCTGCCCAACACGCACACCATCTTCTTCGGTGGACAACCCATCGAACTCCCGGTGGGCCGCGCTCTGGGCTGGGCCGGCGCCCTCATTGCCGCGCTCATCGCG
>JASIJX010000416.1 GCA_030049955.1 Acidobacteriaceae bacterium | reverse complement strand
GCGCTGGTGAATCTCCTTGAGCGCCTGATCAATTGCGTTCCGGACCTCCTGCAGGTCCACCTTGCTCACAATGTCGAATGAATTTTCCTGGGCCATCCTAAACTCCTCGAACGAAAACGGAACAGTTGCACCGGCGGCAGCGGCCGCACCCCATTATCAGTTTCCCATGTCAGGCGGGAACCCGGACAGGCGGAAATCGAAGAGGCGGAAAAAATTTGCCGTCGTCGCGGCGGCAACTTCGCTCTCGTCCCGTCCCAGCAGGCCCGCGATGGTCCGGGCTGTTTCCGAGACAAATGCCGGCTCGTTGCGCTTGCCGCGATGCGGCGCGGGCGCAAGCCACGGCGCGTCGGTTTCCACAAGTATGCTGTCGAGCGGCACGCGCGCAGCCACATCGCGCAGCGCCTGCGCCTTGAGATAAGTCACGTTGCCGGCGAAGGAGATGAGAAAGTCCAGGTCGAGTGAGCGCCGCGCTTCATCCCATCCGCCACCGAAGCAGTGCATGATGCCGCCCAGTCCAGTATGCCGCCAGTGCTTATCCAAAACTGGGAAAAGATCGTTCCACGCGTCGGCAGATTCGTTTGTTCCGCGGCAGTGGATCAGAATGGGCCGCTTCCGCGCCGCGGCAATTTCGAGCTGGCGAATGAGTCCTGCGCGTTGCACATCGCTCGGCACGCCCTCGTGGAAATAATCAAGCCCAATCTCGCCGCAGGCGATCACTTCCGGCTCGGCAAGCAGAGCGTCAAGCCGGCTGAGCACAGCATCGTCAAGCTCGTGCGTGTTGTGCGGATAGACGCCCGCGCTCGCGTAAAGCTGCGGAAGCCGAGCGCCCGCGGCGCGCTGCGCGTTGAACGTGCGGCAGAGCTCGAGCGCCTGATGCATCTGAGCAGGGCCTTCTCCGATGCCAATAGAGAGCACCGCGCCGATTCCAGCCTCGCGCGCGCGGGCCAGCATCTCGGCGCGGTCGTCAGCGTAGCGCGGGCTATCAAGATGAGCGTGGGAGTCGATTAACAATGAGGGCCTCGGATTGATCGTGGGGCGCGCGCTCCGGCCATCTAACACCGATTGCTGACGGACTCCGGAGGCTGCGCACAGAAGTACGCCTAAAAAACCATGATAGCCGGGCTGGCAAATTAAACTCGAATCATCCAATGTGCCTCTCATCCTTCATCCGCGCTCTTGCTCTCGTCGCATTTGCCGTCGCGACTGCGTCCCTTGCCTTCGCAGACGACACCTATCGTGTCATTCACACCTATCCGCATGATCCGCACGCGTTCACCCAGGGTCTGGTCTATATCGATGAACATCTCTACGAAAGCACCGGCCTCAATGGGCGCTCCTCGCTGCGTATGGAAGACCTCACGACCGGGCGCGTGCTGCAATCGGTGGCTGTACCGGGCCAATATTTCGCCGAAGGCCTCGCTCCCTGGGGCAGTACGCTCGTGCAGCTCACATGGCAATCGCACGTCGCCTTTGTCTATGACCGCTTCAGCTTTCGCCTTCTCAAGACGTTTCATTACGACTGCGAAGGTTGGGGGCTCACGCAGGACGGCAAGGACCTGATCGAGAGCGATGGCACCGCAGAGCTGCGGTTCTTCGACCCCAGCACATTCCGCGAGGTCCGGCGCATCACCGTCACCGATCACGGAGAGTCCGTAAAAGAACTGAATGAGCTTGAGTACATTCATGGCCAGATCTACGCCAATGTCTGGCACTCCGACCGCATTGCGCGTATCTCGCCGGCAACCGGCAAGGTATTGGGCTGGATCGATCTCACCGGATTGCTTCCGGAAAACGAACGCTCTGACCCGGAAGCTGTGCTGAACGGCATCGCCTACGACGCCGCCCACGACCGGCTTTTTGTAACAGGCAAGCTCTGGCCAAAACTTTTTGAGATCAAAATCATCCCAGCACAGATGAAATCCATCCCCGTGCGTCGCGCGAAGTAGCAATCGTACCTGGGTCTGTATTTTCCTGTCATTCCCGTAAAGTGGCGCTTTGCCCGCTATACTTTTGCGCAATGGAACCAACTTCCATCGTTCTGCCGAATTCGCTGCAAAACGCCGCGGTTCTCACCGTGGTGCTGGCATTTGGCGGTTACCTGGTTACGTTTTTCATCACGCAGATGATGGCCCGCCGAGCCGATCGGCTCAAGCTTGTGAACGAGCGCCTCAACGAGTTCTATGGACCGCTGTACGTGGCCTCGAAGGCCGGGGATGCCGCGTACCGTTCGCTCTTGCGCAAGCAGGGAAAGACGCAGAGCTTTCCCATCCACGACAGCGAGCTTGAAGAGTGGATCCTGTGGATGAAAACCATCTTCTCGCCGCTCAATGACATTCGCGAAAGAATCATCATCGAAAAGGCGCACCTCATCGTCGAGGAACAGATGCCGCACTGCCTGCTCGATTTTGTAACGCACGTGGTGGGTTACAAGGCCGTGATGGCCAGGTGGGCTGAAGGCGACTACTCGGAACGCCGATCGACGATCGGCTGGCCGCCGGAATTCGACCTATATGTAGAACGTTCCTACCAGGCGCTGAAGGCCGAGCAGACACGTCTCTTGCACGGCGCCCTCTGGCGAGCACGGCGGCGGATATTGGGAAGACGGAATCAGATCTGAGCCCGCAGAGGAAAACCGTGCCCATCTTTTCACAGCTTCATCGTGAATTAGATGGAACAATGACCAGCCCTATGCCGAAACGTTCAGCCCCAGCGCCTTCCACAGTCGCAGCGTGGGTTCGGCCTGATTGATGGTGTAGATGTGCAGTCCAGGCGCGCCATTTTTGAGCAGCGTCTCGCAAAGGCGCGTGACCACACCCGCGCCAAAATCGAGCAGCGCCGCTTTATCAAACTGCAACTCTTCGAGACGCAGCCGGATCCAGCGCGGCAGGTCGGCGCCGCAGCCCGAACAGAAACGTGTGATGCTGGCGAAGCTGGTGATGGGCATGATGCCCGGCACCACAGGAATGGTAATACCGGCCTTCGCGCACCGGTCCATGAAGTCGAAGTACGACTCGGCATTGTAGAAGAGCTGCGTGATGGCCGCGTCTGCGCCAGCCTCGACCTTGCGCCGGAAATTCTCAAAATCCACGCTCGCGCTCGGCGCCTGCGGGTGCATCTCCGGATACGCCGCAACCTCAATGATGAAATAACTGCCGTGCGTCTCGCGGATGAAAGTAACCAACTCGTTCGCGTAACGGAACTCACCCGGCGCAGCAGAGCTCATCGCGGTGGCCGGTAGATCGCCGCGCAACGCCACAATGCGCTTCACGCCAGCCGCGCGATAGCGATCAAGCAGTGCAGCGATGTTGTCGCGCGTAGAACCAATACAGGTGAGATGTGGAGCCGCTTCCACGCCCGTATGCTCCACTACGCGCAGCAGCGTTTCGTACGTACCTTCCTGGTCCGAGCCGCCCGCGCCGTAGGTCACCGAAAAATAGTCGGGACGCACCGTCGCGAGCTGCTTCAGGACCGCAGGCAGCTTGGCCGCAGACTCCGGCGTGCGCGGCGGGAACAACTCGAACGACAATCGTAGTGGCGAAGGCATAAGGATCAGAGATCAGGTTTCAGGTTTCAGGACTCCGCTGCGTCAGCAATTTGAGCACTGAAACCTGACACCTGAAACCTAGTATCTGTAGTGGTCCGCCTTGAACGGCCCTTCCACCGGCACGCCGATGTAGTCGGCCTGTTTCTGCGAGAGCTTCGTCAGCTTCACGCCAATCTTCTCAAGGTGCAGCCGAGCTACTTCCTCATCGAGCTTTTTGGACAGCGTGTAAACGCCCACCTTGTAGCTCGAGCGGTTCTTCCACAGGTCGATCTGCGCCAGCGTCTGGTTGGCAAAGCTGTTCGACATCACAAAGCTCGGGTGGCCCGTAGCGCAGCCCAGGTTCACCAGCCGCCCTTCGGCCAGGATGAAGATCGCGCGGCCGTCAGGAAACGTGTACTTATCCACCTGCGGCTTGATGTTCAGCTTGGTCACGCCCTGCGCCGAGTTCAACCGGTCCATCTGGATCTCGTTATCGAAGTGGCCGATATTGCAGACGATGGCCTGGTCCTTCATCTTCTGCATGTGCTCGAACGTGATGATGTCGGTGTTGCCGGTGCAGGTGACATAAATGTCGCCGCGTCCCAGCGTGTCTTCCACCGTCGTCACCTCGAAGCCCTCCATCGCCGCCTGCAGCGCGTTGATCGGGTCGATCTCCGTAACGATCACGCGCGCGCCCATGCCGCGCAGCGAGTGCGACGAGCCCTTGCCCACGTCGCCGTAGCCGCAGATAACGGCAACCTTGCCCGCAACCATCACGTCCGTCGCGCGCTTGATGCCATCCGCGAGCGATTCACGGCAGCCGTAGAGATTATCGAACTTCGACTTGGTCACCGAATCGTTGACATTGATTGCCGGAACCAGCAGCTTGCCCTGCTCCATCATCTTGTAGAGCCGATGCACGCCGGTGGTGGTCTCCTCGCTCACACCCTTCCACTCTTTGGCTACGTTGTGCCAGTGCTGAGGGTCCTCGGCGTAAATCTTCTTAAGCAGGTTCTTGATCACCTGCTCCTCGTGGTTGCCGCTCGGCGAATCCACCCACTTGTCGCCCTCTTCAAGCTCGTAGCCCTTGTGGATGAGAAGCGTCGCATCGCCGCCGTCGTCGACGATCAACTGCGGCCCCTTGCCGCCTTTGTGGCTCAGCGCGCGATACGTGCAGTCCCAGTAGTCCTCAAGCGTTTCGCCCTTCCAGGCAAAAACCGGCACGCCAGCCGCCGCAATCGCCGCAGCAGCGTGGTCCTGCGTGGAGAAGATGTTACAGCTCGCCCAGCGCACTTCGGCGCCCAGGCTGACGAGGGTTTCAATCAGCACCGCCGTCTGGATCGTCATGTGCAGCGAACCGGTCACGCGCACGCCCTTCAGAGGCTTTTCCGCCGCGTACTTGTTACGGATCGACATCAGGCCGGGCATCTCCTGCTCGGCAATAGTGATCTCCTTGCGGCCCCAATCGGCCAGGCTCATGTCGGCCACTTTGTAGGCCAGATCGGTGACTTCCAGGGTGGTTGTTGCCATTTGGCGCTCCTTCTATCGACTCATCGTGATATGTTGATATGTACCAGAACCGGCCTGCGCCGTCAACCCGACCCATGCCCTCGCTTGTGAAAATCCTCCGCGTGGCCGCCGATCCCAACCGGCTGCGCATCTTGCTGCTGCTCAAAGCTGAGGAGCTGTCTGTGGCCGAGCTGCAGGAGATTCTGGTGATGGGCCAGAGCACCATCTCCACGCATCTTTCGCAGCTCAAACAAGCCGGCCTGGTGGAAGACCGGCGAACGGGCAAGAGCAATCTCTACCGCATGGGCAGCCCTGCGGGCGGCGGCGTTTTGGACGAGATTTTAGCTCGGGCAGAGAAGGAAATCCCCGAAGCCGCGCAGGACCGGGCGGCGATGTTGCGCGTAGTCCGCAAGCGGCAGGACAAGATGCGTGCCTTCTTCGATAGCGTAGCCGGCCGGCTGGGCCGCGATTACGTCCCGGGCAAATCGTGGAAGAGCATCGCCGAGGCGCTGCTGCGGCTGCTGCCGCCTCTGGCGATTGCCGACCTCGGAACCGGCGAAGGCGCCTTTGCTCTGCTGCTCGCCCAGCGCGCCCGCCGCATCATCGCCGTCGACTCATCCGCCAACATGATCGAAGTGGGCCGGGAGCAGGCGCAACGCAACGGAATTCAGAATGTCGAATTCCGGCTGGGCGACATGGAAGAACTGCCGATCGCGAATGCCGAGGTTGACCTCGCCTTTTTCTCTCAGTCACTGCACCACGCGCTGCACCCCGAGCGTGCTCTCGCCGAAGCCGCTCGGATTCTCGTCCCCGGCGGCCGCATCGTCATCCTTGACCTGGCACGGCACCGATTTGAAGAAGCGCGCGAGCTATATGCCGATGAGTGGCTGGGCTTCAGCGAAGCGGAACTCGAAGAGATGCTGGCAAAGGCAGGCTTCACTGATGTGGAAACGTCGATCGTAGACAAGGAAAACGAACCGCCGCAGTTCCAGACGGTATTGGCAGTGGCAACAAAGCTAATGTCAACGAGTGCTGGGTAACTCCTCGGGAACCATTCCAATCGTCTCCAGCCACGTCTCCACCAGCGCTGGCCATCTCGTGATTGGAAGTTTGGTCTGCCGCAGCCCGAATGCGTGATTGCCCTGCGCGTACAAATGCATCTCTGCGGGAACTCCGGCCTTCTTTAACGCAATGTAATAACTCAGCGAGTCATAGACACTGTCTATATGGTCATCTTCCGCCTGCAGCAAAAATGTCGGCGGCGTCTGGCTCGTCACATGAATATCGGGATTCAACTCAAGTTGCGCATCGGCCGTTGAAAGCCGATCCGGCGGAGGAATCGGAAACTTTTGGGTCCCCTGCGCCGCGTCCGATTCCGCTGCTGCGTACGACAAATGCCCCGGATAAATTGCGACGGCAAAATCAGGCCGGCAGCTCACCTGGTCGGCCACATCAACAGCCGGGTAGAGGCGTTTCTCAAAATGCACGCTCATCGCCACAACTAAATGCCCGCCCGCTGAAAACCCGAGTACGCCGATCTTGTGCGGATCGATACGCCACTCCGCAGCGTGATAACGAACCAGCCCAACCGTTCTCTGCGCATCCTCGAGAGCCATGGGCGATTCCGGGTAGGGACCCGATTTTGGATAAGGCCCCACGTTGGTCACGCGGTATTTCAGCAGCACGCAGGCGATGCCCTTCGACACCAGCCAGTCGCACACCTCCGTGCCCTCAAGATCGATGGCCAGAATCTGATATCCACCGCCCGGAAAAACGACCACCGCTGCGCCCGTGTTGTTTCCCTTTGGCGAATAGACCGTCATCGTAGGCCGCGTCACATTTCTGATAGCCACCACCGGCCTGCCAGCGATCAAATCATTGCTTCCTGAAGTTTCGGCGATTTCCGGTCCCTTGACCGGCTGCGGATCAGGTGCGGTGCCTGGCCATATCTGCATTTGCGTCTGCCCTGGCGCAGGTTGCCAGACGCTCTGTTGCGCTCTTACGCCAGCAACGGCCAGCGCTACGCACAGCACAAGTTTTGATGGCTTCATGCCAATTCCTCGATGAGAACCGATAGTATGGATAACCGATAAGGAAACGCGTTCCGAGTATAGATCGTTCCGATTGCGAAGAGACTTCTTTGAGGAGGCTACTTTGATTACAAACCGCTCCGTACCTACCAACACCGTGCTCCCTCACATTTACTACCAGGATGTTGAGGAGGCGATCGACTGGCTGAGCAGTGCATTTGGCTTTGTGGAGCATTATCGGTACGGCGATCCCGTGAGCGGAGCCCAGCTTCGGGCCGAAGATGCCTGGATCATGGTTGCAACGGTGCGGGAACGTGGCAAGACTCCCAGAGAGCTGGGTTTCGGAACCCAGAGCCTGACGATTTTCGTCGAGAATGTCGAAGAACACTATGCAAGGTCCACCTCGGCAGGCGTAAAACTGCTCGAAGAACTGCATGAGACGGTCTATGGCGAGTTGCAATATGCGGCCGAGGATCTCGGTGGGCACAAGTGGCTTTTTTCCAGGCATGCGCGGGATCTAACTCCGGACCAGTGGGGTGCTATTGTGTCGAACGATAAAATGGCTCTGTGACCGCAGCCGTCTCAAGTGCGACCGTCGCATCCAAAGCATCCCGCCTCGCCCGCGCGCGTCGGACCGCGATACTGAAGGCCCTCGCCGATCCGCGCCGTTATGAACTGCTGGAATGCATCGCCGGTGCAAAGTGCCCGCTTGGTTGTGCTGACGCGTTGACGGCGCTCCGCATCTCCCCGGCTACGCTCTCGCACCACGTAAAGGAATTGAAAACGGCAGGTCTCATTGAAGTTCGCCGCGAGGGCAAGTTTGCATATCTAAGCCTGCGACCGGGGGTTCTGGCCGCTCTCGCCGGGAGCCTTATCGCCATGGAAACGACCAGCTGCCCGGTCCGCTAATTCGTAATCCCAAAAAATTTCCACAGGCAGAGTGAATCCTTTTCCTCGCTCCGATAATCAATTCGAGAGTCATCGAAATGTCGAACGGATGGCATTCGATCGGAGCAAAGAGAAATGAAGAACCTCCAGGGCAAAGTGGCGTTGGTTACCGGCGCATCGAAGGGTATTGGGTCGGCTATCGCCCGTGAGCTTGCGGCGCGCGGCGCGGCTGTTGCGGTCAATTATTCGGGCAGCAAGGCCTCCGCCGAAAAGCTAGTCGAAGAGATCAAGACCTCCGGTGGCAAAGCCATCGCCGTGCAGGCTAACCTCGTGGATTCCGAATCGATCGGCCCGCTGGTGCGCACCGTGGCCGGCCAGCTTGGTCCCATCAGCATACTTGTAAACAACGCTGGCGTTTACGAGTTCAGCCCGATTGAGGCAGTCACGCCTGCGCACTTTGAAAAGCAGTTCCGGCTCAATGTGCTTGGCCTGCTGCTCACCACGCAGGCTGCGCTCGAGCATTTTGATCCCAAGGGCGGCAGCATCATCAACATCGGGTCGGTTGCAGCCTCGGGCGTCGCTGCCGCTTCGGTGTACGCCGGCACAAAGGGTGCCGTCAATTCGATTACGGTTTCGCTCTCGAAAGAATTGGGACCGCGGCAAATCCGCGTCAATGCGCTCAACCCGGGCATGATCGAAACCGAGGGGGTGCAGGCGGCCGGATTCATCGGCAGCGATTTTCACAAGCAGGCAATCGCGGAAACTCCGCTTGGCCGCATCGGTCAGCCGAACGACGTTGCCTCGATCGCAGCCTTCCTGGCATCGGACGAAGCAGCCTGGGTTAACGGCCAGTTGATCAGCGCTTCGGGCGGCGCGCGTCTGTGATCGTTACGGCACGCTCCGCTGCGAGCAGCTGCTCTTTACGCTCCACGCCCCAGCGGTAGCCGGTGAGCTTGCCATCAGCGCCGACAACGCGATGGCACGGCACCACGAGCGCCACGCGATTGAGAGCGCAGGCGCGAGCCACGGCGCGCGTGGCGTTGGGCTCGCCCATCTCGCGCGCCAATTGGCTGTAAGTGCGCGTCTCTCCGCGCGGAATTTTGCGGAGAGCATTCCACACGCGAAGTTGGAAGACCGTCCCGCGCAAATCCAATTCTGTTGGAGTCTGATTTCGGATGAGATCATCGCCCTCACGAACTGTAGCCAGCGCCGCATCCACAAGCCGCGCCAGCGATGGATCGCGGCGCAGCGCAGCCGCGGGAAACTCGGTGCGCAGCGCGACCTCAGCCTCGGCCTTTGTTCCAGCAAGCGAAAGCCAGCAAAGGCCTCGCTCGGTCGCTCCGACAATGATCCAGCCGAACGGCGAAGGCGCTGCGCAAAACCCGATGCGCTCGCCCTTGCCGCCTTGGGCAAACCGCGCCAGCGTCATGCCCAGTTGCGCGCCCTCGTACGCGCGGCTCGAGGAGCCGAAGCCGGCTTCATAAATGGCATTGGTCACTGTGCTCCCTTTTCTCAGGTCATTTCGCAACTGGCTTGCACGCAGCGCGCGCTGATACTGCAGCGGACTCACGCCCATTTCACGCTTGAACAGCCGCTGCACCGTGAAGGGGCTTAAGCGGGCAATGCGGCCGAGTTCTTGAAGGCGAATGGGGCGATCGTGATGCTTCTCAATATAAGAACGAACCTCGTCCAAAGGATTGCCGTGCGCAGCACATTTCTTGCAGGGGCGAAAGCCGGCTGCCTGCGCTTCGTCAACAGTATGAAACAAGCGCACATTGGCGCGCAGCGGTTGGCGGCTAGCGCAGCCCGGCTTGCAGAAGACGCCCGTCGTCGTCACGCCGTAAACGAAGCCCGCGTTGCGGTCGCGGTCGACGATCTTCTGCCAGGCGGATTCGGGAATTATGTTCTGCGGTGGGCGGGTAGGCATGACGAGCTGCGTGGCGGTGTTCATAGACATCATAGTCGCGCATGCGCTGCTGCCGCGCACTCCGATTCTTGCGCGCAATTCGGGTTGCCCTCTGAAATTTACTTTGTGGCAGCCTGCAGATTTGCAGCTACGTGGGACAAAGGGTTGATCCTCTCCGCATGACCGCTGGGCCACTTAGTGGGAATCGGTTCGATCTTCGCGTTTGGCCATTGGGTCGGGATGAATTCGAATCTCGAATTCCTCCACGATGCGGGCAGTTGCGGAGAAATTAGGTAGGTGCGGCTCTCCGCAATGTGCCACGGGAATGCCTGGGCGTGCATCTGCGACGGCGTAACGCAATCTACCGAAATCTTGGGAGAGAGCCTGTTGCAGACAATCCATGCGGGATGATCTTGCTGATTTTTTCCTTTCTGGGTCGTCGCAGTCGTGTACTTACCTGACTGGCATAGCGCCACGCAGCCAGCGAGCAGGAACAACGCGAAAAACCAAATTCGCATCGCATCACCCCGCGTTCAGTGGCAAAAGTAGAGCAGCGTTCGAACGAACCAGATTAGCTCTACTGCAATACACCCCTTGCGCGCGCCAGATCCTCTTCGGTGTCCACGCCAATCGTGTCCCGCGGCGCATCGGCGACGTAAATCGCGATGCCATTTTCAAGCAGACGCAGCTGCTCCAGCTTTTCCAGCTTCTCAAGCGGCGAAGGCGGCAGCGACGCAAACCGCTCGAGCGCAGCCTTGCGATACGCGTAGATGCCTAGATGCTTGCGATAGCCGAAAAAGCCGGTTGCATCGCGGTCGAAGGGAATCGTCGCACGGGAAAAATAAAGCGCTCGGCCATCAAGCGCCGTGACGAGCTTCACGGCATTAGGGTTTGAGAACTCTTCCCGCGGGCAGCGCACGGCGAGCGTGGCCACTTCCACCTGCGACTGCTTGAAAAGATCAAGCAGCGGCGGAAAGAACTCGGCAGTTAGCGTTGGCTCGTCGCCCTGGATGTTGACGTAGATGTCAGCATCCATCTGCCTCGCCACCTCCCTTACCCGGTCCGATCCGCTGGCGCATGCGGACGAGGTCATCACCACGGGGATTTTGCGTTCGCGGCACGCCTCGGCCACTTCGCTAGCATCGGTCGCAACCACCACCGGGTTCATCAGCCCGCTCGACTGCGCCGCGCGCCACACCCACTCCACCATGGGCCGGCCGCCGATGGGGCGCAGCACCTTGCGGCTAAGGCGCGTGGAGCTCAGCCGCGCCGGAATCACGCCCATAATCCGCAATGGACTCATGAGGCCGAGTGTACAGGAGCGGGGAGCTCATCGAGCCACCGCACCATCGCGTCCGCATAATTCTTCTCAACAGCCGCGCCTGTTCCCATCCAAACCACGGTTTTGCGTACCGAAATCTTGGCAATCGCCTCCGGCTCCGCGCCGCCGTTGCCGGCAAGCAGCCAAAGCGACCGAACTTGCAGCGCCGCAGCCGCCGCGTTCAGGTTCCAGCGATCTGTCATAAGCAGTCGCGCAGGCACCAGCCGCGCCCGCGGATCGTCGAAGATTGTACTTGCAGCATCTGTCAATGGCTCACGCGCTATTACGCCCGCAAGTTCCGGATGCGCAGCGGCCAACTCGATCGCCAGGTTCGCGCCGAGACCGTCGCCCTCGAGCACAATCGTGCGCGCATCGACGTGCCGCGTCCCCGTTAGATATTCGAGCGCCCGCGTGGCATCCTCGCGCCATCGCACCTCGCTTGGGTGCGCAAACTCGCTCCGTCCGTAGCCGCGGTAGTCGAACGCGAAGACATTCACGCCAATGCTGTGCAGTGCGGCCAGCGCATCCACCGTATCGCCCAGGTTGCCGTTCTGCCCATGGAGGTAAATCACGGTGTAGCGCGCAAAGCGCGCGTTCGCTGGCGCGGGAACCCACCACCCCTGGAGCCGCAGCTGACCGGTTTCAGTGGCCGCAAAGCCGATTGCGTCAAAATTGATTCCCACCCTGGCCGGCGTGCGCGTGATAGCAGCCTTCGGGTGGTAAAGCAGTTGCCAGCTCCCCTGCCAGAACAGCAGGCAAAGCGTGGCCCACGCGCACATGGCCGCCGCGGCCACGGTAAGCCCCATGGCCAAAAGCAGCCAGCGCGGAGAAACTGTAGGCGGCTGCATCGCTGCGCGCGGCGCGCCGTTCTCCGAAGATCCGCGCGCAACTACCTTTAGTTGATTTTTTTTGCCGGGCATCGCAAACCGAATGGGAATCAGCCGAAACGCTGCTTCTCTCTTTTCATGGTACTCGCCGCGGCGTAGTTTGCTCCGCTACGACTGCACCTGTTCGGCTGCCATTTCCTTGGCCGAAGGGATGATGCCCATCTCCTGATAAATGGGCCGCACGACGACCCGCAGCGCCGGCAGCTGCAGAAAGAACCAAAGCGCGCCCACCACCACGATGGCTCCGTTGATGATAACCGTCCATTGCGAGCCCGTGAGCGGCAGGTAAACCCTGCCCATGAGCGTGGTTGTGGCCGGCAGCAAATGGGCCATCGCGCCGGCCAGCAAACTGCCGAAGGGTGCCATGCCGACAAAGGCCATTGTGTAGTAGCTCATTACGCGGCCGCGCTTGTCCTCGGTCACCAGCGTCTGGATGATGGTGTTGCTGGCAGCCATGCCCTGCATCATTCCCATGCCTGCGATGAGCACCGTAAGCATGGAAAGCCAGAAAACATGTGAAAGCCCAAAACCGACAAGGCCGATGCCGAAGACCGCTGCCGCCGCGGGAATCATGCGGATTAGTCCGCGCACCGTCTTGCGCACCGCAAGCGACAGCGCCGAAACCAGCGCGCCAACGCCCATTGCGCCCATCAAGAAGCCGAGAGTGTGCGGACCGCCGTGCAGTACCTGCGCGGCGAAGATCGGCATCAGCACCACGAATGGCATGCCCATCAAGCTGATCACCGCGAACAGCAAAAGAATGGTGCGGATGGGCAGGAACGAAGATACATAATCCCATCCTTCTTTCAGTTCTGTAAAGGTCGATGTTGCTTTGCGCCGCGCCGCTTGCGGCTTGAGCCGCATCATCAATAGCGAAATAATGACGGCAATATAACTCACGCCATCGACAAAGAAGCACCATCCCTCGTTGGTCGCGGCAATCAGCATGCCGGCCAGAGACGGGCCGATTAACCGCGCCATATTCACCATTGACGAGTTGATGGCGATGGCATTGCCCAGGTCCTCACGCGCTTCGATCATCTGCACCATAAACGACTGGCGTCCCGGCATGTCGAAGGCGTTGATCAGGCCCTGCATCACGCTCAAACCGAGGATCCAGGGAATCGTGATGACGTGCGCAAGCGTGAGCCCGGCCAGCATGAACGACTGCACCATCGACAGCGTCTGCGTCCAGACAAGAATCTGCCGGCGGTCAAGCCGGTCGACCCAGACGCCTGCGAAAGGAGCGATGAGAAATGTTGGAATCTGGCCGGCGAAGCTGACCGTGCCCAGCAGCAGGGCGGATTTGGTGAGCCGGTAAACCAGCCACGCGGTTGCAATCCGCGTCATCCACGTGCCGATAAGCGAGATGCTCTGCCCACCGAAGAACAGGCGGAAATTGCGGTGCCGCAGCGCCCGCCATGCATGCGCAACGCCATGCGTCGTCAGCCTGTTAGTCTCCGGCGCGGCCAGATCCTGCTCTATCTTTTCTTCTGCGTGCGCAGAATCCCCACCGGCGTTCACCATAACCTTCTCATAGGATGCACCCGGCCGAGCAGGGATGCGGCTACAGCGATTTCAGAGTTGCTGTATCCCGGAGTCGCTGCCGCTGAGTGGCTTTTCCTCTAAAACCGCTCTTATTGCTGCAGCTTGTACTCCGCGTTCGGAACCTTGGCGCCCACCTGCGCCGGTGTGGGAAGCTGCGACTTGTCCCAGCCTCCGCCGAGCGCCTGCACCAGTTGTACCGCAGAAATCATCTGCGATACCTCGAGAGAGTTCAGCGTCGACTGATTGTTGAGCAGCGTTGTCTGCGCAATCACCACGTCGACATACGGATCAACGCCCAGATGGTAGCGCTGCAGCTCGATGTCCAGGTAATCCTGCGAGGCTTTCACAGCCGCCTGCTGGTGCAAAATCTGCTGCGAGTAAATGCGCGTAGCAACAAGAGAATCCTCCACCTGTTGGAACGCATTGAGCACCGACTGGCGATAGCTGGCCAGATCGGCGTTATAAGTGGCCTGGTACTGGTGCAGCGCTGCGCGGTAAAGACCCCCATCAAAAATGATCTGTGAAACCGAGGGACCAACGGACCAGGTGCGGCTGGGCCAGTCGAACAGGTGCTTCAGCAGAGCCGACTCTAATCCAACTGAACCTGATAGCGTGACCTGCGGGAAGAACGCGCCGTAACCGATACCAATGGTAGCGTTGGCTTCGGCAAGCGTGCGTTCGGCGGCGGCAACGTCGGGCCGACGCTCCACCAGTTGCGAGGGCACACCTGTAGGAATTGCCGGGGGCGTGTAAATGAGCGGTTTTACAGGCAGTGAGAAGTCCGTGGCCGGTTTGCCAATCAGCATGGCAATCGCATGCTCATACTGCGCGCGCAGCAGCCCCACGTTCACAGCCGAGGATTGCACCGATTCGAGCGTCGCCTTGGCTTCGGCAACTGAAATGTAGTCGCCGATGCCGGTCTCGTACTGCGCCTGAGCAAAATCGAGCGACTTCTGGTCGGCCTCGACGGTCTGGTTCAGGATCTGCTGCAGCATGTCCTGGCCGCGGATCTCAAAAAAGAACTGGGCCAGGCTGGCCTGTTCAGTGAGCTTCTCAACTTCCAAGTCGGCAGCGCTCACCTGAGCAGCATATTGGGCCTCGCGCACCTGGTTCCTGATCTTTCCCCAGAAGTCCGGTGTCCAGGAGGCGTCGACCGGGAGAGTCCACAGCGAGAATGTTCGGCCTGTCGAGCCCGGTGTCGAACCTGTCGAAGTTGCCGACGAACCTGTGTTAGTCACTGACGTAACGTTCTGATTACTCGAGGTGCGCGCGTACTGGTAAGTGGGGTTAAACGTAATCGTGGGCCAATACTGCGCGCGCGCTTCGGCGACCATTGCTCGCGCAGCCATGAAGTTTTCGAACGAAACCTTGATGTTCTGGTTGTTGACGTTGAGTTGCTCCTCGAGCGCGTTCAGATCCGGCTCGTGGAACACCTCCCACCAGTTGCCGCGCAGCATCGCTTCCTGCGGACTGGCCACCTTCCAACCGTTCTGGTCCGTAAAGTTGACGGTCGATTCCTTGTAGTTGGGAGCGGTAATGGCTGGCGGCGCGGGGGGATTGTAGCGCGGTCCCACAAGGCAGCCGGCTAGCATCGCCATTAGTCCCAGTGCGCCGGCCGCGCATGAGCACGCAGTGAGGCCCTTCCGTTTAACCATGGTCTTCGATCCTGTTGTCATCACAGAGTTGTTGCGCCCTCCGGTCCGGCGGTCAGCACGTCATGCGATCGTCCCAGCATCCGCAGGCGCAGCCGATCCATCACCAGGTAGACCACCGGCGTGGTGTAAAGCGTGAGCAACTGGCTCAATAGCAGCCCGCCCACAATGGTGATTCCCAGCGGCCGGCGCAGTTCGGAGCCGGTTCCGGTTCCAAAAGCCAGCGGCAGCGCACCGAAAATGGCCGACATGGTGGTCATCAGAATCGGCCGGAAGCGTAGCAGGCTCGCCTCAAAGATAGAGTCGCGCGAGTTCTTGCCCTCCAACCGCTCGGCCTGCAGCGCGAAGTCGATCATCATGATGGCATTTTTCTTCACGATGCCGATTAGCAGAATGATGCCGATGATTGAGATCACGTTGAGATCCATATGGAAAAGCATCAGCGCAATCATCGCACCAGCGCTTGCCGAGAACACCGTGGAGATGATGGTGAGCGGGTGCACCAGGCTTTCGTACAGAATGCCGAGTACGATGAAAACAGAAAGGAGCGCTGTGATGACCAGGATGGGCTCGCTGGAGAGCGATTGCTGGTAGGCCTGCGCTGTTCCGGCAAAGAACCCATGAACGGTTGACGGCATGCCGAGGCTTTGTTCCATCTCTGCCACCTCGCGCGTGGCATCGCTTAACGAAACTCCGTTCGCCATGTTGAAAGAAACCGTCACCGATGGAAACAGTCCGGTGTGGTTCACCTGCAACGGAGTCGTGTTAGTCTGCGATGTCGCCATGTTCATCAGCGGCGAGATCTTGCTGAGGCCGGCGCCGGTCGAAGCGCTGTTCGAGGCGACGTAGATGTTATCCAGGCCCGACGGGTCCTGCCAGAACGGCGGCGCAACCTCCAGGACCACGTAATACTGGTTAAGCTGCGTGTAAATGACCGAAACCTCGGATTGGCCGAAGGCAGAATAGAGCGATTTGTCGAGCGAAGACGCCGTCTGGCCAAGTTGTGCTGCCGTAGTCCGGTTATAGGTAAGCAGCTCTTCGAGTCCGCCGTCCTGCTGGTCGGTATTCACGTCCTGCAGGCCGGGCAGCGTCTTCATGTGCTCGTACAGGATAGGTCCCCAGTGCGCCAGGTCGGCAAAGTTGTCGCCTTGAATGGTGTACTGGTACAGCGCATTGGTGGAGTGGCCGCCGATGCGCAGATCCTGCGACGGCTGCAGGAATGCCGAAGCCACAGGTAAGCGATTCATTTGCGGGCGCAGCCGGTTTATCACATTCATGGCGCCGGTCTGGCGTACTCCGCACTTCGGACCTTCCTTGCAGTTGTTGCCGAGCGGCTTAAGCGTCATGTAAATGAAACCGCCGTTGCTGGCGCCGTTGCCACCGGTATAAGCATTCACGTGAGCCACAGCGGGATCTTTGCGGATCACGTTCACTAGCGACAGAATGGAATAGCGCATGAAGGGAAACGACGCATCCTGCGGCCCCTGGACGCCGCCCACAATGGTTCCCGTGTCCTGCAGCGGGAAAAATCCCTTAGGGATTCGGACAATCACCACCACATTCAATGCGATCGTGAGAGCCAGCACGATCAGCATCAGGACTGGGTTATCCAGCGCCCACTCAAGCGAGTTCCGGTAAATATAGATCAGGCCATTGAAGAACTTTTCGCTGGCCCGGTAAAACCAGTTGTGATCCTCTTCCGCACCGTACGACTTGAGCAGGTGCGCGCACATGCAGGGCGTGGTGGTGAGCGAGATCACCATCGACAGCAGAATCGCAATCGAAAGCGTGACCGCGAACTCGCGGAAGAGCCGGCCGACAATGCCGCCCATCATCAGGATGGGAATGAAAACGGCCACCAGCGACATGCTGATGGAAAAGACCGTGAAGCCGATCTCCCGCGCGCCTTTGAGCGCCGCCGCAAACGGCTCCATTCCCGCTTCCAGATGGCGCGTGATGTTCTCCATCACCACAATGGCGTCATCCACCACGAATCCGGTGGCGATAGTGAGCGCCATCAGCGACAGGTTGTCCAGCGAATAGCCGAAGATGTACATCACGGCAAACGTGCCGACAAGCGATACCGGAACCGCAACGCTGGGAATGATGGTGGCACGCGGGCTGCGCAAGAAGAAAAAGACGACCAGCACCACCAGAATGACCGATTTGACCAGCGTGAACTCTACATCGCGCACAGAGGCGCGGATGGTCGTTGTACGGTCCATCACAATGGTGGTATTGATGCCATTCGGGATCACCGCCTGAAGAAACGGCATCTGCGCGCGGATGCGGTCGACCGTCTCGATGATATTCGCGCCCGGCTGACGGAAGATGATGATGAAGATGCCGCGGTGACCATCCATGTAGCCGGCGGTGCGGATGTTCTGGGTCGAGTCCACAACATCGGCAACGTCGGAAAGCCGCACGGCTACGCCGTTGTTGTAGCCGATGATGAGCGGCTTGTACTGCTCGGCCTCTGAAATCTGGTCGTTGGTGATGATGTCCCGCGTAATGCCGTTGCCGGAAATCTGGCCCCGCGGCGCGTCGGAGTTTTGCAGGCTCAACACCGACTCCACGCTGCCAAGGGTGAGCCCCATGCTCTGCAGCTTGGTCGGGTTCACCTCCACGCGGACTGACGGCGTCGCGCCGCCGCCCACGAACACCTGCCCCACCCCGTTGATCTGCGAAAGCTTCTGCTCGAGGATGGTCGAGGCCAGGTCGTAGAGCTTGGTGACGTTGTACTTGTCCGACGACATGCCGATGATCATGATCGGCGCGTCGGCGGGATTCACCTTGTGGTAGGACGGGTTCGACGGCAGGTCCGCGGGCAGGTAAGTGCGCGCCGCATTGATGGCCGCCTGAACGTCGCGTGCCGCTCCGTCAATATTGCGGTTCAGATCGAACTGCAGCGTGACGCTGGTCGAGCCCAGCGAACTCGACGAAGTCATCTCCGTAATGCCGGCGATATGGCTGAACTGCCGCTCGAGCGGCGTAGCCACGCTGGCCGCCATGATCTGCGCGCTCGCTCCCGGCAGGCTGGCGCTCACGCTGATGGTGGGAAAGTCCACCTGCGGCAGAGGCGCAACCGGCAGCACGGTGTAGCCAATAATGCCTGCAATCGCGACACCAATCGTCAGCAGCGTGGTCCCTACCGGCCGCTGGATGAAAGGAGACGAAAGGCTCATGCGCCCTCCGTAACCGTCTGCTCCTTGCGCGTGGGCGTGTGCGACAAACGGCGCCCGGTGATGCGCTGCCCGAGCCGGTCAAAGAAGACGTAGATAACGGGGGTCGTGTAAAGCGTAAGGATCTGGCTGAGCAGCAGGCCGCCCACCATGGCCACGCCCAGCGGCCGGCGAAGCTCCGAGCCCAATCCGCGGCCCAGCGCCAAGGGTAAGCCGCCCAGCAGCGCCGCCATCGTGGTCATCATAATCGGCCGGAAGCGCAACAGGCTCGCTTCGTAGATCGCTTCCTCGGAGTCCTTGCCGTGCTCGCGCTCGGCTTCCAGAGCAAAGTCCACGATCATGATGCCATTCTTCTTCACAATGCCGATCAGCAGGATGATGCCTATGATGGCCACTACGCTGAGGTCCTGATGGAAGAGCATCAGCGCCAGCAAAGCGCCCACGCCCGCAGAAGGCAGCGTGGAGAGAATCGTGATGGGATGGATAAAGCTCTCATACAGCACCCCCAGCACAATGTAGACCGTCACCAGCGCAGCCAGAATCAGCAGCGCCTCATTGGAAAGCGAGTTGCGGAACGCCGCCGCTGTTCCCTGGAAATCAGCCTGAATACTGGCTGGGAAATGCAGCCGATTGACCACCTTCTCTATGTCGTTAATCGCCGTGCCCAGCGATGCATTCGGCGCCAGGTTGAAGGAAACCGTTACGCTGGGGAACTGGCCCTGGTGGTTGATCGACAGCGCCTCAGTTGTATCCACGGCGTGGGTGAACGTGCCGAGCGGAACAGCGTTGGCGCCCACCGATGCCGTCATTGTATTAGCCGTGCCCTGAGCTATTGTCCCGGCCAGCACGCTGCTCGGAGCTGTGAGTACGCCGGATGAAGGCGTGTACCGCACGGAAGAGGTCAGCGCATTCGAGCCCGCGGCTGCAGACGCTGAAGAGGTAAACGACGTCGCCGCGCTGGCTCCCGTAGCGTTCGTCGAAGCGCCCGTCTGGATGTACAAATCGCCAAGCTGCGACGGATCCTGCTGCCACTTTGGGTCCGTCTCCAGAATCACGTGATATTGGTTGAGCTGCGTGTAGAGCGTGTTGATCTGGCGCTGCCCGTAGGCGTCATAGAGGGTATTGTCGATTGTCGCGGGCGCGATACCCAGCCGCGAGGCCGTCACGCGATCGATCACCAGCTGGATGGCCCGTGCGCCCGTCTGCTGGTCGGTGGCCACGTCTTCCAGGTCAGGCAGCTTCTTCAGCTCGGTCACGAATCGGTTCGACCAATCATTCAGCTCATCGGTGTTCGGATCTTCGAGCGTGAACTGGTACTGAGTACGGCTCACGCGGTCATCCACCGTGATGTCCTGCACCGGCTGCATGTAAAGGTGAACGCCGACTACTTGCGCGAGCTTTGTCTGCAGGCGCCGGATCACGTCCGAGGCGCTGATGTGGCTGGGCACGCGCTGGTCAAGCGGCTTGAGGTTGATGGAGATGCGGCCGCTGTTGAGAGTAGTGTTGATGCCGTCGGCGCCGATAAACGACGAGAGGCTCTCGACCGCCGGATCCTGAAGGATGATCTTCGAGAGTTCCTGCTGTTTTTCCGACATCGCATCAAAAGAGATCGACTGTGAGGCCTGCGAGATGCCCTGGATCACGCCAGTATCCTGCACCGGGAAAAAGCCCTTCGGGATCCAGATATAGAGAAGTACCGTGAGCACCAGTGTGGCTAGCGCGATGAGCAGCGTGATGGTCTGGTAGCGCAGCACTACCTTCAGCGTGCGGCCGTAGAAAGCGATCATCCGCTCGAAAATTCGCTCGGACCAGACATACAATCGCGTCTGCTTCTCCTCCGGGTCGTGGCGCAGGATGCGCGAGCACATCATTGGCGTGAGCGTCAGCGAGACCACCGCCGAAATCACGATGGTGACGGCCAGCGTTACAGCGAATTCGCGGAACAGCCGCCCCACCACGTCGCCCATGAACAGCAGCGGAATGAGCACAGCGACGAGCGAAACCGTCAAGGAGAGAATCGTAAAGCCAATCTGCCCGGCGCCGGTTAGCGCCGCCTCAAGCGGCGGCATGCCCTCTTCGAGATAACGGCTGATGTTCTCGATCATCACGATGGCGTCGTCGACCACGAAGCCGGTCGAAATGGTTAGCGCCATCAGTGACAGGTTGTCGATCGAATAGCCCAGCAGGTACATCACGCCGAAGGTGCCCACCAGCGAGAGCGGGACGGCGACCGAGGGAATGATGGTTGCGTGGAGGCTGCGCAGGAACAGGAAGATGACCAGTATCACCAGGCCGATGGTGAGCAGCAGCTCGAAGTACGTGTCGTTCACCGACGCCTGGATGCTGGTCGTCATGTCGGTCAACGTGGTTACACGGATCGAGGCCGGCAGGCTCGCCTCAAGCTGAGGCAAAACCTTTCGAATGGCGTTGACGACGAGGATGGTGTTATAGCCCGGCTGGCGCTGGATGTTCAGGATCACCGCCGGCGTGGTATTCATCCACGCCGCCATCTTGGTGTTCTCCACGCTGTCCACCACATTGGCTACGTCCTTCACGAATACCGGCGCGCCGTTGCTGTAAGCGACCACGACGTCCTTGTACTCGTCGGCGGTTTGAAGCTGGTCATTGGAGTCAATCTGGTAACTGAGCCGTGGCCCATCAAAGTTTCCCTTTGCGCCGTTCACACTGGCGTCGGTCAGGGCCGTACGAACGTCCTCTAAATTCAACCCGTAGGAGGAAAGCTGAACAGGATTCACCTGGATGCGGACAGCCGGTTTCTGGCCGCCGCTGATGCTTACCAGGCCCACGCCCTGCAACTGCGAGAGCTTGGGCGCCAGCCGCGTGTCCACTAGGTCCTCTACCTGCGAAAGCGGCATGGTATCGGAAGAGATGGCCAGGGTGAGAATCGGCGCGTCGGCGGGATTGGTCTTGCTGTAGACGGGGGGAACCGGAAGATTGGCCGGTAGATAGGTTCCGCCCGCATTGATGGCCGACTGCACCTCTTGCTCGGCAACATCCATTCCGAGCGTAAGGCTGAACTGCAGCACAATCACCGAAACCCCGCCGGCGCTGGTCGAGGTCATCTGGCTCAGCCCCTGCATTTCGCCAAACTGCCGTTCGAGCGGCGCAGTGATGGTCGTCGCCACCACATCCGGACTGGCGCCGGGATAGAAGGTCAGCACCTGGATCGTCGGATAGTCGACCTCAGGCAGCGCCGAAACCGGAAGCTGCGTAAACGCCACGATACCTGCCAGCAATATGGCAGCCATCAGCAGCGACGTGGCAACCGGCCGCAGAATAAATGGGCGGGATGGACTCATGGAGCGGTTCCACCGGTCGTATCCGTCGACGATGTCGGCAGCGCGACCTTGGATTGAGTGACCTGGGATCCGTCCTGCAGCTTTTCAAAACTGCTGTCGGCAACGACTGTTCCTGGGGTGATTCCCGCGACCACCGTGCTTCCGCCTTCGGTGATGCCCGTAGTCACGGTCTTCATCACTGCTTTCTTATTGACGATCTCGTAGACGAACGACGTTTCGCCGTTGTGCTGGATGGCGGAAGTAGGCAGCAGAAGCTGATTCTGAAGCGTCTTGACCAGCAGGCGCGTGTTCACGAACTGATTGGGAAACAGCATCCCCTTCGCGTTGTTGAACTGCGCCCGCATCTTCACGGTTCCGGTTGTCGTGTCGATCAGGTTATCGACGGTAGTGAGCCTGCCTTTGTCCAGCAGTGTCTGCTGCGTTCGATCATAGGCGCCCACCTCAAGCTGCTTGCCGCCGTGCATCTCTTCGAGCACCTGCGGCAGGCTGTCCTGAGCCACCGTGAAGATCACGGTGATCGGCTGCATCTGCGCAACCACCACCAGCGCGGTCGTGGAGTTGGCCGTCACTAGGTTACCCGGATCGACCAGTCGCAGGCCGACCCGGCCCTCAATCGGCGAGGTGATGTGGCAATAATTCACCTGTACCTGGGCGTATTGCACCGCACCTTCATCGTTCTTGACGGTCCCCTGGGTCTGCAGTACCAGCTTTTCCTGATCTTCGAGCGTCTGTCGCGGGATGGCATTCTTGGCCCAGGCATCCTGATAGCGCTTCAGGTCCATCTCCGCTTGAGCCAGCAAATTCTGGTCCCGCACCAGCACGCCCTGAGCCTGCACCAGTTGCGCATCATAGGGCCGCGAGTCAATGTCGATCAGCGGATCTCCCTTTTTCACATACTGACCTTCGCGATAATGGACCGCCGTGATCACGCCCGTCACCTGCGCGGTGATGGTAGCGGTATAAACCGGCGTGACCGTCCCAATGGCGTTCAGATACACGCCCAGGTCGCCGAGCTTGGCCGTAGCCATGGTCACGGGAATCGGCCCGGCCATGGCAAACCGACCTCTGCCGCGGCCGCCGCCCTGCGCCTGTTCCTGGCTCACCGCATGCTGGTGCAGAACCCAGTAAAACAGCAGCCCGAAGAGCAGCAGCACAACGACCCAGATCCACCAGTGCCGCCGCTTTTTTGCGGGTGCCGAGGACGAACGGTTGGGGGTGGGTTGCAAGACAGACGGAGCCTGATCCATGTTCCTCTCTTCTATCGAACGTGAGATCGGTTCAAGCAGCTTTCACAATCGGCATTCCCAAAGCCGCTGCCGCTCGACCGGCCCCGCCCGCGGGAATTTGCCGTACACTGCGGCCGCCGGAATCGGACGCGCTGCGCGACGCCCGGCGGACACAAACATTGCGAAACTGCTTTAAATAAAATTGACTTGGGCGTATCACGTTCCGGGCTCGCCCTTCACAGCTTTGCTCTTTCCATTTTCTGTTTCGCGCCTCAGCCCTGGCAGGATTTGACCGCTTTCATCCGGCGCTGCCCTGTTCTGTCCGGCCCCGCCGCAAACTCTCCCTCGAGGCCCGTGCGCATGTCTTGTTTTCATTGACGTGGCACGATCGCATTTTGTTGCAATTTTCGCCGCCTCGATAACAGGTCGCACCAGTCGAACCACTGCTGATTGCACCACTTATTGTATGCGCTCGAACCGGAAGCCCGCCTCGCGCAGGGCATGGTGAATGGCCGTAATATGGGCGGCGCCGCGCGTCTCGATCGTCACATCTATTACCGTCTCGCCCAGGCTTACGCCGTAATAGGCGCGGTTGTGATTCGTCTCCACAATGTTCGCCCGCTCGCGCGCCAGAATCTGCGTCAGCGCCAGCAGCGCTCCGGGGCGGTCTTGCAGGTACACGCGGATGCGCAGAAGGCGCCCGTCCTTTACCATGCCGCGCTCGATGATCTTTGCCAGCAGCGTTACGTCGATATTGCCGCCACACACCAGCACCACTGTCCGCCGATGCCGCAGATTGGTCTTCGCCTGCACTACGGCTGCCAGCGCAGCCGCCCCGGCGCCCTCGGCCAGCGTCTTTTCTTGCTCCAGCAGCGTCAGGATGGCGCTCGCGATCTCCTCGTCATCCACTGTTACGATCTCGTCAACGTAGCGGCAGACCAGCGGAAACGTCAGGTCGCCGGCGCGGCGCACGGCAATGCCATCGGCGACCGTCGCCTCGGCTGCGATGGTTACCGGCGCGCCGGCCTCGCGCGCCCGCAGCATCGAAGGCAGCTTCTCCGGCTCCACGCCGATCACTCGAATTCTCGGATTGGTCTCCTTCAGCGCGCAGGCCACGCCGCTGATCAGTCCTCCGCCGCCGATCGGTGCCACCACCGCCTCAATGTCCGGCACCTGTTCGAGCAGTTCGAGGCCAATGGTTCCCTGCCCGGCGATCACCTCCGGATCGTCGAACGGGTGAATGAACGTGCGGCCCTCCTCCACCTTGCGTCGCAGGGCCTCTTCGCAGGCCTCGTCGTAGCTGGCCCCGTGCAGGATCACCTCCGCCCCAAACGACCGCGTCGCCGCCACTTTCACCAGCGGCGTGGCCAGCGGCATCACAATCTGCGCGCGGATACCCAGCACGCCGGCATGAAACGCGACCCCCTGCGCATGGTTTCCGGCGCTGGCTGCAATCACGCCCCGCTTGCGCTCCAGTTCGCTGAGCGTGAGCAGCTTGTTGAGCGCCCCGCGCTCCTTGAACGAGCCCGTCCGTTGCAGGTTTTCAAGCTTCAAATGCAGCGGCAGGCCGGCCATTTCGGAAAGCGAATGCGACATCTGACACGGCGAGCAGTAAATCGCCTCGCCAATCCGCGCCCGCGCCGTGTGAATACTCGCCAAAGTAACCGAATCCACTGCCACTCCCATCGCCCGTTCACCTCAAATGTCAACTGTAGAAAGACACAGAAACACAAAAGCCACCACCGCGTGTGCGGGGTGGCCTGTATATTCGCCCGATTCTTCCGTCAGACCCGGTCTACCCCGCGTGCACTTTTCCAATGTGCATAGACCCGCTAATTCGCATCTTGCGAATCGGGGCAGGCACGCGGACGGCGGAGATCTGGTTCATCTGACGTTATCTTGAAGTAGACCAGAACCGGCCGTTGATGGTCAAGAAAACTTGGGACAGGTCTCCAGCGCCTCATCCCGCCGCCGCGCCCTCGAGCGCCGGTTCCAGTGCCGCCTTGGCCGGCTTTGGTGGCAACTTCGGCATGCGGCGCACGGTCAACACCGTGATATCGTCCTCTTGGCCGAAGCTCCGCGCCATGTCGGCGATGGTAAACGCCGACTGGTTGCTCAGGTTGTGCACGCGCTCAAAACCGAACAACTCACCCGAGGGCCGCCGGGCCTCGACTACCCCATCCGACAACAGCAGCACGCGGTCGCCGGGATGAAGATACAGCCGCACATCTTCGCGCTTTGTCTCGAAAACGAACCCCAGCGGCAGCCCGCCGGGCACCGAAATCTCCTGGCTGTTCAGGTAGGGCGGCAGATGGCCGGCGTTGGCCAGCACCAGTTCGCCATCGGTTCCAAACAACGCCGCCTGGCAGGTGGTAAAGCTTTCGGTCCCCACCAGAACGCGGTTCAACTCTTCCAGAATCCGCGCCGGACTCTGCTCGTTCATCCTTCGCAGCGCGCCCATGATCATGGAAACGTTCATCGCGGCCTTCATTCCCTTGCCGGCCACGTCTCCAATCACTACAAGTAAGCCACCATCGCCCACGGTCTGCACGTGGTAAAAGTCCCCGCCAACCTCATTCGCCGGCGTGTATACGGACTCGATCTCGAACCCCGGCGTTTCCACCTTTTCCTGCGGGATCATCAGCTCCTGCATGTTTCGCGCCGCCGCCAGTTCGCTGGTCGCATGCTGCTGCTCGCGCTGGATGCGCAGGAAGCGCCCGAAGATGATGATCACGATCGCCAGCACGCCGGTGAAATCGGCAATCGACGCAAGGCGGATAGGAATCGGGCCCGCCATGAAGGTGAATGGCTCATGGTACGGCCGGCCCATGAACTCGCTCATGCCCGCCGTCATCGCCGGCTCAATGCTGCCCACGATGCTGAGCACCAGCGGCACTAGCAGCAGTCCTGCCTCGAAGTTCCGCCGCAGCGATGCCGCCAGCAGCGTGACAACGGTAAAGATCAGCCAGACCCCAATCCACAACAGGCTGCCCACAAACACGATTGTCAGCGCCGCCGCTACCAGCGAGTTGTTATGCCCCACCAGCAGCAGCGTAGGTGCCACGCCCGCCAGGATCGGTGACGTGTACCGCAGACCCTGCGTGTACCAGCGCCGTTTCAGCGACAGGAAGGACATCAGGAACTCAAAGAACAAGTAAGCCGAGACAAGATAAAGCTGCAGAACCAGCGCCGCAAACCACAGACTGTCCAGCCGCCCGGAGCTCCCAGCCATCTCCACAAAGCCAACCGGCGCCATTGCTAGCTCATGCAGCGCCAGCCACAAGTATTCGTTGTGGCCCTTCTGCGCCACATACAGCGCGAGCAGAAATCCCGCCAGCACCACCAGCAAAACCGAATACACCAGCCGCGGCAACCTTTCGAACAGGTTGTGATTCTCCCACAGCTCGACATAGCGCTCGAGATCCGTCGGATCCCCAAGCCGCAACGTCCGGTTGACAAAGAAATTCGTATACGCCGAGTAGCCGAAGGGAATGTAAATGGTCCGCAGCGCCAGCGTCAGCTCGGTCTGGTTCGGTGGTACGTTCAGCCGGTAGAGCCGCGTAATCTCCTGGTAACGCGCCGGATGATCGCCGTGCGGCCCATCAGGATGGATCAACTGTCCGTTCGCGAACACATCCGTCGTCGGACCGGTTGAGCCGGCGCCGAAAGTTGTGCTCCGCACCACCGGCAGCTCGACCACCAGCGCCACCGGCCCGTGATTCGGCGTCAGCCGCACATGCATCCGGAACCACGCATACCGGTGCCGTTCGTCCTCAGGCAGGCCAACATGCACCTGCACATGCCCGCTGGACAATTGCTCACCCTCAGCGCCAGCCTTCGCCGCAGGCTCATCATCCGCATCCTGGTCGGGCACATCGGCCATCGCCTCGCCCGCGTCCCGGATTGCCCATCCGGAATCGTCGAACCCCGGCTGTGCCGCCGCCGGATCGGCCGTGATCCCCACGCGCCAACCTTTGTCCAGCAAGATGGGAGCGCCCAGTCGGGTCGCATCAAATACCGGTCCGGGCGGGTTTTCGCGCATCGCTGCGCTGCCATTATGCGTCGCGCTGGCACGAGGATGCGCGCCCCTGGCCGTCGCCTGGCTCCAGGCCACGGCTCCGTATAAGACCAGAACTGCCGCGCTTAGTCTCGCTGCCCGCACGCCTTCCTCCGGTTCCGTCCTCTCAATCTAATCCACCGCGATCCAGGCTCCAAGTGTCATCGCAATACCGTTTCAGGGGCCCACTCCGGTAAGCTAATAATTCCCTTTTCCCGGCTGCCGTTCCGGATGATACTTGCGTCTAAACCGGTAAGCGAAGCGGCATTGCCGGGCGGCCGTGTAACTTCGCGCTGGAGGTTGGTTATGAGGGCAAATTCAATGGGTTTGCGGTCTGCCATGCTGACCGGTCTGGTCCTGGCCCTTTCCGCTGGGCTCTCCGCGCAGTCAACCGGCCAATCAAACGGATCGCAGGCCAGCGGGTCGCAGAACCCTCCTGCCAGTTCACCCAGCGCTCAGTCCACCCCTGCGCCCTCCGGCACGCCTTCCGCGCAACCCGCGCCGGGAACCACCCCGGTCGGCAGCGACCAGGCGGCGCCTCCAGCAGGCAAGCAGCAGAGCAACGATCAGGCCACGCAGCAACCGGCCCAACAACCTGCCCAGCAGCCGGCTTCGACCACCGACAATCCCTGCGATACCTCCGCCAAGCCTGGCACCACGCCGGTAGGCGGCGACGCCGCTCCGCCTCCTTGCGCCGATAAGAACAAGAAGGACAAGGACAAGAAGAAGGATAAGGACGCGGACGACGAGAACGTCAAGGTCGATCCCGACAAAGTGGTTGAGCCGGGCAGCGAAATGATCAAGATCAAGCCCGGCAGCATTGAGGACGTGAGCGCCGTCGGCAATCGGGACATCGGCGGCCGCGGCATGGGCAACTGGTACTCTACCGAGTCCGAGATCAAAATGGGCAAGCAGTACGCCGACGAGCTCGAAAAGAGCGCGCGTTTCATCACCGACCCGGTCGTCGACGAGTACGTCAACCGCATCGGCCAGAACATCGTTAAGAATTCCGATTGCAAGGTGCCCTTCACCATCAAGGTGATCGACTCGGATGAAATCAACGCCTTCGCCCTGCCCGGCGGATTCTTCTATGTCAACTCCGGCCTCATCCTCAATGCCGACGAAGAGGCTGAGCTGGCCGGCGTCATGGCCCATGAAACTGCCCACGTCTGCGCGCACCACGCGGCCCGCGAGATGACGCGCATGAACTACGCGCAGCTCGGCACTATTCCGCTCATCATTCTCGCCGGCGGAAGCTGGACCGGCTACGGCATCTACGAAGCCAGCTCGCTTGCCATCCCAATTGCCTTCCTGCAGTTCTCGCGCGACTTCGAGGCGCAGGCCGACTACCTGGGCGTTCAGTATATGTACCGCGCCGGCTACGATCCGCAGGCCTTCATCAGCTTCTTTGAAAAAATCCAGGCACTCGAAAAGCGCAAACCCGGCCTGGTAGCCAAAGCCTTCAGCGACCACCCGCAGACGCCCGATCGCATTCTCCACACGCAAGAGGAGATCGCCCGCATTCTGCCGCCCAAGGCCGAATACATGGTCACAACGTCAGAGTTCGACGACGTCAAGGCACGCCTCGCCCGCATTGAGAACAAGCGCCGCCTGACCGACACCAAGGGCATCACTCGTCCATCGCTTCGCCGCGCCAGCAACAATCCCAACGACCAGGATGGCAGTCAGGGCGGGGACAACGGCAATGACAATGGTACAGACCAGCCAACGCTACATCGCCGCGACGACCAGAACTGAGCAGCGAAGACAAGATCACGAAAAAGAGGCCCGCCGTTAAGGCGGGCCTCTTTTTTCAACGAGCGACCAGCCCGGATTCAATGACGGCAGCAATCTCGCCAGTATCCCCGCTAACCCGCTGACTCGCTACCCGGCGCAGCCCGGCTGACTCGCCGTTTTTGAGTACCATCCGTCACATCAACCCTACATCTGGGGCCCGATTCCTCCAGTTCCCCAACAGCTAGGCTGCGGTCCCGCGCCCTGCACCGGAATGGGAATTCGAAACTGGACTAATCACAGGTAAATTCCTGAAAATCCTTGAACTCCCCGCCAATCCCGCGTTATATACAAAATTACCGGCAGGTACGCCGGAATCCGCCCTGCACCCTTTTCCCGGAGGCACGTATGCGCAACGCCGCGGCCCGCTCCAATCTGTTAGTTCCCGAAGTTCGCGAAGTCATGGACATCCGCCAGGCCTCCGGCTATCTCGGAATCTCACCCGACACGCTCTACAAATACGCCTCCGAGGGCTTCGTTCCTGCATTCAAGCTCGGCAACCGCTGGCGCTTCAAGCGCAGCCGCCTCGACGAGTGGATGGACCGCCAGAGCGACATGCACTCCAGCCCGGAAGTCGACGCAACGAAGAAGAAGCCGGTACAGTCGGCGCTGTAACCCGCAAGGAATAGGGAACAGGGATCAGAAAAACCTCTCGATCCGAGTTTGCCACTCGCGCTCATGGAAATTTGAACGACCGATCCCGTTAGGACGAGAGTCGATTTAAAAAACTGTTCCCTGTTCCCTGTTCCCTGTTCCCTGCTCTCCCGTGCTACAACAGAACCCGTGGACCACCTCCGCCGCATGGGCGCGTTGCGCCGCAAGCTCACCCGCGCCAGCCTCAACGGGCTCCTCGTCACTCACCTCCCAGACGTCCGTTATCTCTGCGGCTTCACTGGTTCCAATGCCGCGCTCGCTGTCACGCGTTTTCAGGCGCGCTTGTTTACCGACGGCCGCTACACCGCGCAGGCCGAAGACGAGACACGCGCCGCCAAAGTCGAGATCGTCACCGGCCCCAGTGCCGCGGTCGCCGTGCAGTGGCTCGCTGCGCAATCCGGCATAGCGAAGATCGGCTTCGACCCCGCCAACACCACCGTCGCCGAGCTTGCGCGCCTCAAAGCTGCACTGCCCGCGCGCCTGCGCCGCGGACTGCTCGCCCCGCTTGCCTCGCCTCTCGTCGAACCCCTCCGCCAAGTCAAAGACGAAGCCGAGCTGGCCATCATGCGCAAGGCTGCGTTCGTCGGCTGCCAGCTCTTCGATCACATGCTCGGCATTTTCCGTCCAGGCATGCGCGAAATCGAAGTGGCCGCCGAGCTCGAGCATCAGGCTCGGTTGCTAGGCGCCGAGGGCATGTCTTTCGAAACCATCGTCGCCTCCGGCCCGCGCTCTGCCCTGCCGCACGGCCGCGCAACCGCCAACCCTCTGCCCCGCCGAGGCTTCCTGACCCTCGACTTCGGTGTTATCCTCAAAGGTTATTGCTCGGATATGACCCGCACCGTCTTCCTGGGAAGACCGAAACCCGGCGAACGGAGCGCATATCTGGCAGTGCTCGAAGCGCAGGAAGCAGCAATAGCCGCGGTTTCCGCCGGCGCACGCTGTGGCGATGTGGACGAGGCCGCACGCGGCGTTCTGCGCAGGGAGGGACTGGCAGACGCATTCACCCACTCCACCGGCCATGGGGTCGGCCTGGAGATTCACGAAACGCCGCGCATCGGCGCCGGGCAAACCAGCAGGCTCCTCTCCGGCATGGTCATCACCATCGAGCCCGGCATCTACATGCCCGGCAGGTTTGGCATTCGTATTGAAGACATGGTGGCCGTTACGCGAAACGGAGCCGAGGTCCTGACTCCCTCGCCCAAGGCCCTGATCGAGCTGTAAAACCCTGCGGTATTTCTGTATGCGGAGTACAAAGGAACGAATGAAGCAACAGGATATTGACGACCTGCGACAACTCATTGATTTTTTAAAAGCCCACGGGGTAGCCGAGTTCGACCTTGATCGTGGCGACCTGAAGATCCGCCTTAAGTTCCACGAGCACACGGCCGCGCCCGCCAACCTCAATGACTTGGCCCGCCTGCTGGCCGCCGCTCCTGCAGCCGCGCATCCGGTCGCCGTGCCGCCGCCCGCAGCGCACAGCGCAGCGGGGCATGCGCCAGCCGCCGCAACGCCCTCCGCCGACCCGGATGCCGGACTCCACATCGTCAAATCGCCCATCGTAGGCACGTTTTACAGTTCGCCCTCGCCCGGCGCGTCGGCGTTCGTTTCGCCCGGCGACCGCGTCGAAAAGGGCCAGGTCATCTGCATCGTCGAAGCCATGAAGCTCATGAACGAGATCGAAGCCGACGCCTCCGGCGAGATCGTCAAGTGCATGGTGACGAACGGCCAGCCCGTCGAATTCGGCCAGCCGCTGTTTGCCATCCGCTCGGCGTAGCACAAAAGAGCGGCCAGTCAGCGAGTCAGCAAGTCAGCGAGTCAGCGAACTCGCGGTTTTGCAAATTCGCTGAAGATCGGGCGACGCAAATGCTCCCGTTGATCCCGAACGCTCCAGCCCGCTCGACGTCATTAACGATTCGCTGACTTGCTAACTCGCTGACTTGCTAACTATGTTCCGTAAAGTTCTCATCGCCAACCGTGGCGAAATTGCACTCCGCGTCATCAACGCATGCCGGGAACTCGGCATCCGCACGGTCGCCGTCTACTCCGAGGCCGACCGCAACTCGCTCCACGTCCGCTTTGCCGACGAGGCCATCTGCATTGGCCCGCCGCGGCCCACCGATAGCTATCTCAACGTGCCGGCCGTCATCTCCGCCGCCGAGATCGCCGACGTGGACGCCATTCATCCTGGCTATGGCCTGCTGAGCGAGAACGCCAACTTCGCCGAAGTCTGCCGAGCCTCCAACATCAAGTTCATCGGCCCGCCGCCTGAAGTCACGCGTCTGATGGGCGAAAAAGAAAAAGCCCGCCAGGCGATGAAGAAGGCCGGGGTGCCCATCCTGCCCGGCTCCGACGGCGTTCTGCCCACGATGGAAGACGCGCTCGAAACCGCCGACAAAATTGGCTACCCCGTCATCCTCAAGGCCAAGGCCGGCGGCGGCGGGCGCGGCATGCGCATTGTTCGCGAGCCCGAGTTGCTCGGCCAGCTCTTCCATGCCGCTCATGCTGAGGCCGCCAACGCCTTCGGCAACGGCGACCTCTACATGGAAAAGTTCATCGAGAACCCGCGCCACATCGAGTTCCAGGTTCTCGCCGACGAGCACGGCAACGTGACCACGCTCTTCGAACGCGAGTGCTCCATCCAGCGCCGCCACCAGAAGCTCATCGAAGAAGCGCCATCGCTGCAGGTCTCGCCCAAGCTCCGCGAGCAGATCGGCCTGACCCTCTGCCGCTGTCTCGCCGAAATCGGCTATCAGAACGCTGGCACCATCGAGTTCCTCATGGATGCAAAGGGCAATCTCTACTTCATCG
>JASIJX010000415.1 GCA_030049955.1 Acidobacteriaceae bacterium | reverse complement strand
GCGCGCTGTTCTGGCCGGCGATATGGTCGTATTCTATTGCGATCTCGACCCGGACAAATGCCGCCCGGTCAAAATTACGACTGGATTCTCTATCGAGCGCCTTGAATCCCTGACGGATCTGGGCAGCGCAGATTTCGAGCAGGTGACCGCATTTTGGAACCCGAAACTCGCTAGGGCAAACATCCGTGAAAGATTCGAGAAGGGGGCCGTGCTCTGGCTGGTCAAATCCGGAGAATCTGTGGCGGGGTATGGCTGGACGCTGCGGGGAGGCTCCATTGAGCCGTACTATTTTCCGCTAGGGGCGAACGATGTGCAGTTCTTCGATTTCTACGTCGCGGCGAAGTTCCGCGGCCGAGCTCTCCACTGGCTGCTCACCGGTTACATCCTTCATGTGTTGGCCACCGAGGGCGCCGCAAGGGCCTTTGCCGATACCGGGGAATGGAATGAGGCTCAACTGGCTTCGTTCCGGATGACCAAATTCCGGCTTTTAGGCCGGGTAAGAACCCTCCGGGTATTCGGCCAGCTGCTGAACCGCTGGAAAGTGAACGAGCCCGCCGGAGAGCCGAAGTCTGTCACGGCCCAAACCGGGAAAATGACAGCAATGCTGAAGTCGAATGAGTAACGTCGCATTCCACGAAATTAGTCCCCCGAAAGGGCAGCGGCTTCACCACATCGGATTTGTGGTGAACTCGATTCGGGAAAGTGCCGAGTCATTCGCACGTTCGTTAGGAGCTACCTGGGACGGCAACATCATATTCGATCCCATACAGAAGGTCCGGGTAACCTTCCTTCACGGAGCTCACGGCCACGATTCGCTGATTGAACTGGTCGAGCCAGGAGGCCCGGATTCGCCAGTCTCCCGCTTCTTGAACGCGGGCGGCGGACTTCATCACCTCTGCTATGAGGTCGACCACCTTGAACAGCACCTTCGGTTCTGTAAATCCACGGGGACTGTAGTAATCCGCCGGCCTGTGCCTGCAGTAGCCTTCGGCGGCCGACGCATCGCCTGGGCCCTGACAAAAGAGAAGCTGTTGATAGAGTTTCTTGAAAGCCACGTCTGAGGCTCACAAAGTGATTCAGGGTGTAGCAGAACTTCGCACGAGCTCTCGTGCCGATCTGCTCTCCGAACAAAGCGCTAAAAGTTTTACAAGTATGCGGACGCAGCTTACTCAGCACTAAATGGGCCGTCCGGCTCCGAGATACGGAAAACGACCTCTACTACAATGCCGGCGGATAAAGTGCGGCTCGTTCGTCGCAGATAAAGACTGAAGGACCAACAATGATCACAAAAACAGAACCATTCAACGAGACACATCGCGTGCCGCCGGGGGCAAAGACCAAGCTTCCAGTCAAAGCGGTCTCGCAGATGCGTTTCTACCTGAGCCTTTATCTCTGCATTACTGGGTTCTACCTGCTCACGTGGTCCGGCCGTATCGGCAGGATGTCCGATAGCACAGCAATGTTCCGAGTAGCTGAGTCGATGATCAATCAGCATTCGCTGAGTTCCGAACCCTGCGACCCTCGCTACGATGACCCGGAGATCGGCTCGACTTGCATACCTGGCAGGGATGGACGATTTTATGCCTCATATGGCTTTGTCCCATCGCTGGCGGTCGTGCCCGCCATTCTTGGTGCGCGTGTCTTCTCAGGGTTCGTTCATGTCGATTCGGCCCTGGTTGCGAAAGCGAGCGCCTCCTTATTCACATTGTTAGTTGCGCCATTGAGTTGTGTAGTCCTGGCGATGTGGATTTTAAGACTCCGTTACAGCTCGCGCACAGCGGTTTTGGGGGCCTGCGTTCTTGCTTTCGGATCCCCGTTCTGGCACAACAGCGTAAGCGGCCTCTTGACTGAACCGTATTTCACGCTTGCGCTCCTGATAGCTGCTTACTTGTTGTCCAGTCCCCGCACCGCCTTCGCTTGTGCTCTTTCCGGATTTGCGTTCGGTGCAGCTTGCGGCACGCGGGTTGCGGGTGTCGCACTGTTTCCTGCGTTTATTCTTGGCCTGGCGGCTCAGGCTCGCCTGCGCAGGTTGTCGTGGGCACAATTCGCTCGCGACTCTATAGTATTCTCGGCGCCCGTCGTGTTGTGGGGTGTCTTGATCGGCTGGACGAATTACATACGGTTTGGCAGTATTTTTGACACAGGTTATCAGGTTGCCTTTCCCACAGCCTCCTTTACGTTTTCCAATCCACTTTTTCAGGGAATTCGCGAGCTTTTGTTCCACGGACAGGTAGGGCTCGTTTGGTTTGCACCCTGGGTGTTGCTCGCACTGATCTGGTTCCCGCGTTTCCTGCACATTCATCGAGCAGAGGCGGTCCTCTGCGGGGCAGTCTTCCTTATCAATTTTGTGTTTTACGCGAAGTTCTATGCGTGGCACGGCGGCTGGGCTGGCGGCCCGCGCTATCTCATTCCCGCTCTCCCGTTTTTGATTATGATGATGGCGCCCGGCCTCGAAGCTCTTCAACGGCGAGCTGTGCCAGGCGAAAACCAGAGGTTCCGGTCGATCCAGCGCTCGATCGCGGTTGCCTTGTTGGCGGCTGGTTTCATTATCCAGGTCGTAACAGTCCCTTATCCGCGAGATCGCTATTATGCTGACTTAATCTTCTATGCACATCGATCCCAAAAGCCATGGTGGTACGATTCGATTCCGTTTGCCGCGGTGAACTATTGGTTCGATACTTCCATACCGAAGACCGAGGCAAGTTACAGCGAGCCGGATGAGACCAGAACCGGGGCAGTAAAGCGAGATTCGGATTCCGATTCCGATCCCTTGAGCTACTGGAAAGAAGCTAATGCGGTAAGCACTGAAAGCGCCTTTATAAATTGGTTACCACATCCGGAAAACGCGGTGCTTCCTGAACTGATGCTGTTAAAGCGGAAGCTTATTGGGTTACCACCTAAGGCCTTATGGATTTATATAACTGTGGTATTGGCGCTTCTTACCACTGGCATAATCGGAGTTCGAAGATGCATAGTAACTCGAGATCTCGCGAGCCCATCTCTGGACCAAGCCATTGACTGACGACCGTCTTTGATCGGTGTGGCAAAGCCGGTTGTGGCGGTATATCGTCGAGTCAACGCCAGTTGTTGCAATCTGCGCTGATGCTGGCTAGATACTTTGCAAATTCGTTCTAGTTGCATTGATAAATACCGCTTGCCCGCCTATGGTTGTACGAAACTGGTCCTAGGGGGATTCGTCACAAATGATCCCGCGTGCAATTCAAGTGCTTTTTGTAGAGCGCCGGTTGCCAATCCGTGTATACAAATGGTTCTATAACGCATTGGCCGCATTCGGGAAGGAATTTGTTACCGTGCGGACAAGTGGTCTTGCAATCCGTGGCTTTACTAAATCGATGTTCATGTTCCACGAGGTTTGGACCAAGGGAGATTACAAGATTCCGGGCTTTGTCCTTAGCGAGGGCATGATAGTTGTGGACATCGGCGCAAATCAGGGTTTTTTCAGCCTGTGGGCTGCGAACCAGGGCGCTCTCGTTTGGGCTGTAGAGCCATGTGCTCAGACCTTCGAGATCTTGATCGATAATGTGCGGCGCAATCGGCTCGAAGATCGAATTGTCACGATTCAGGGTGCAATTGGGGACCACGACGGAGAAGTCCCGCTATTCATCGATCACGATGCTTCGGGCCGAATTCGCTCCGAAAGCGTGTCGACTCATGGACAGGGGCGCTCTCCTAATGTCTCGGTGAGTTGCTTGACGCTTGATTCATTGTTACGCAGCCTGACGCGAGTCGATTTGCTGAAGCTCGACTGCGAGGGAGCCGAGTACGAAATCCTGGGCATCACCTCACCGGAAACCTTTCAAAAGATCGACCGGATTGCGATGGAGTGTCACGAGCGACGTATGCCCGAAGCAGCGGAAACTTTAAAGCGGGCGGGCTACGCAGTCCAGTGTCAAGATTCTGGTTGGCTCGGCCTTCTGAAAGCCGTAAGACCGAGCTATAAATCACCACTTAACAATTAGATTTGAAACGGAATGCCTGGGCGCGGAAATAGCAGCTTGTAAGAACGGCAATCCTCCTATAGGCGAGCCTTCCCTATCAAGAAGAGAAGTCTCGCAACGTTGTATCTTGTCGATTTCGTTAGAGAGAGAGTCACCATTCTCCTGCAGAGAATCGTGGAGATCGCCGAATTACTCCGGCAATCTATATCCTATTTCGAAGACAGGGCATCCCCTTTCTTGGCGAGGAATAACTAATATGAACATGGATGAAAAGACTGCGTTGAAATTATCGATCGCGACGCCATGTTTGAACGAGGCTGAGACCGTCGAGGCTTGCGTGCTCAAGGCTCAGGCAACACTGTGCGAGCGGCGCATCGAAGGGGAAGTCATAGTCGCAGACAATGGCAGCACAGACGGCTCGCAGGCCGTAGTCAGGCGACTCCGGACCCACCTGGAAGAGGGCGATCGACTTGTTGACACGAAATCTGAGCCTCGCGTCGCAGTTATCGTTCCTTGCTACAACGAAGAATTGACCATCCGGCAAGTGGTAAAGGATTTTCTCGTTCAATTGCCAAACGCCAAGATTTACGTCTTCGACAACAACTCCACGGACGGCACAGTAGAGGAGGCACGCGCCGCCGGTGCTGTCGTTGCGCGGGAATTGCGCCAAGGCAAAGGCTACGTTGTGCAATCCATGTTTCAACAGGTAGACGCCGAAATCTACGTGATGGTGGATGGCGATGCCACATACGATCCGACGGAGGTCCATGCCCTCATTCAGCCGGTGGTGAACCGGGAAGCGGATATGGTGGTGGGCTCGCGGCTGCACGACTGCTCGAAAAGCGAATTTCGCCCTCTGAACCGTATCGGAAACAACATTTTTCTTTCCGTCCTGAACTTCGTATTTGGCGTTCGCCTCACTGATATCCTATCCGGATATCGCGTGTTCAGCCGTGAGTTTGTGAAGCAGATTCCGCTGTTTGCTGGGGGCTTTCAGATCGAAGCCGAACTTACGGTTAAAGCTCTCGAACGCAGATATCGTGTTGTTGAGATCCCTATTAACCTCAGTCAGCGCCCCGAAGGCAGCTACTCCAAGATTCGGCACTTTCACGACGGGATAGGGATCCTGCAAATGATCCTGTCGCTGTTCCGTGATTACAAGCCGCTCACTTTTTTTGGTACCTTGGGCGCTCTATTAGCGATTGCCGGGCTCATCCCTGGGTTTTCCGTGGTGATTGAATTTCTTCACACGGGGCTCGTACCGCGGCTGCCGTCTGCCGTATTGGCGGTTGGTTTGGTGCTTTCCGGCATGCTGGTGACTGCCGTCGGTCTGATGCTGCATACCACTGTGCGACGCTTCCAGGAATTGGAATACCAACTGCGACTGATGTGTGCGGGGATTCCCTCTATGGCGAAACACGCAAGGCGATAGAGCTCGTCCGATAATACCGGTTGTCTTCCGGTTATAGCTTGTCGACCGGGCGATTGCCCGAGTCCTCAATCCCCTCCCGGGAACTTAACCATCTCGTCCACGTCCCTCTCCCAGGCATCGCGGACGTCTTCTGCCAGGCAAAATCAAGCTGGCTGCCCGCCACCAGGGTCGCGGGCTCTTCAACCGGAGGCTTGGGATTTTCGCGCCGACGCTGAAAAAGAGAAGAGATTGCTGCTAAAATGTCCCTAATACGGCTGTGAAGGAGAGAACGAGACCGTTGATGGTCTGAAGCATGGAATCATCTGTAATCAGTTTAGATTCAGTAATTTAAACTGTGATTGATCGCAAGTTGCCTTGTGTCTGGGTATCCGTACGGTTACTGTAGTTTCTATTTTCTGCGAGTGATTGCTAGAAGTCACTTGTTTGGTAACCAATGGGGGGTACAATCAGCGCATTTCAAGGTAAAAAAGCCTTGAGAAGTGAGGCAATTTTTCATGATGAAGTTTGTGCGTTTCTTCAGTTTTCTGGCGTGCCTTCTCAGCGCCGGAGCTGCCTGGGCCTCGGGTGGATCATGCCCGACGGCAGCAAATTATCTCAACCCCTCGAATCCCAATGGTCCGCTGGTCACGCTCTCCAGCCTGGGTGTCACAAGTTGCTACTTTATTTCGAAGTCCACGGGCAGTGACAGCAATGCGGGGACGAGCGAATCATCGCCGCTCGAGCATCTTCC
>JASIJX010000414.1 GCA_030049955.1 Acidobacteriaceae bacterium | reverse complement strand
ACGGCTGCCGTGCCGGTGTTGGCGGCGTATGTGTCCACGTTGAAACTCTGGCCGGGAATTACAACACGCGTTTCAGCCTCGGAGGCGGAGAAGCCGAAGAAGCCGCCCCCGCCGTGCGGCGAAGCCAGCACAGCGGTCACCGTTACGCCCAGCGACTCGGCCAGCGCGTCGTTGAACTGCGTCTCCTTGATCCTGAGCTCGTGCAGCACGTTGTATTTTGCTTCCTGCGAGAGATTGCTGGATTCGACCTGCTTAATGAGGTCGCGCGTCGCATTCAGGCCCGCGGCCAGCGTGGGCGCAATCTTCTCCGGCTGGGTGGCGGAGAAATTGCGCATCGCATCCTCCACGAGCTCGTTCAACCGTGCCAGTCCCCGCTTCAGGATCGCATTATCGCCCGGGGCGAGCACCGCGATGCCTTCGAGCGACACATCGATGCCGTCGAAGAACGAGTTCTCGTGGTCGGCGGCGGGCACGCGCGATCCATAGCGGTGGTATGGGGTCGTGAACGCGCCGTCCAACGGAACACTGGTGCCGCCATTCTGCGATTTCTGCCAGCCCAGCCCTTCACGCGCATACTGCAGGTATGAGTCGCCGATGAGCGGGTTGAAATTGCCTTCAGGAATTTCAATGTTGGTCGCGGGTGCCTTATCGCTCCACTGGTTGTTCACGTAATCGAAGAAGCGCACCGGCGCCCATTGGTCGGTGGCGTAGTCGTACATGCCTTTCGATGAGATGGAGAAGCTGGGCACGCGTGCATAGACTTTGAGCGGCGTCCAGGGCAGCAGGCCTTCCTTGATCTGATCGGGGCACACCTTCGGATCGCCGGCCGCGTTGTAGGCCTCCTGGTTCATCTGCCCGGCCACCTGATGCTGACCGTGGCCATCGGTCAGGTTGCCGATGAAGACCGAGGTCATCACCAGCGGGCGCTCCATGCGCACTACGCGCACCACGTCGCACAGCACGCGATCCTGGCCCCACAATTGCAGCGATTCTTCGCGGGTCTTCGAAAAGCCGAAGTCCACCGCGCGCGTGAAGTAGAGATCAACGCCGTAGTAGCGGCTCGCGGCCAGCAGCTCCTGGGTGCGCACCAGGCCCAGCTGGTCCCAATAGTCGTTCGACATCACGTTCTGGCCGCCTTCGCCGCGATTCAGGCTCAAGAGCGCCACGCGCGCGCCCTGCCCCCGCGACTCATAAGCCAGCATTCCGCCGTCCTCGTCGTCAGGGTGCGCGGTGACCATCATGAGGCTCGCGCGGGTATGCAGTTTCTCGAGCGACTGCCAAAGCGCCGACGCCCCGCGATCGGCCGCAAGCGGCCGATAATCGGCGCGCGGCGTGGCGGCAATGCGTTCCGGCGACTGCGCGCCCGCCACTTGGACTGTGGCAAGCAACAGGCAAAAATAAGAAAGCCGACGAAGCCATTTCATCGCGTCTCTCCTGGAATTTCGAAATCGCGATCGAGGTCGGTTCGGCTGCACCCCAACCTTACGCGTCTCAGTCCGGCTATGGATAAGGTTATTTTAGGAACTGAGCCAGAGGTGAATGAAAATCGAGAGGTTCATGATAAGTCAGGGATTCATGAAAAACGAATTGGTTGAAATTTATGCGTGAGCCGGCAGGTTCTGCTGGCGTGCAAACCGCCAGCCAGCCAGGGCTGGTGCGCGGCATCGGCCTGCGCAACGGCATCGCGCTGAACATGATCAACATGATCGGCGTGGGGCCGTTCATTACGCTGCCGCTGATCGTGGTGGCCATGCACGGGCCGCAGGCGATTCTCGGCTGGATATTGGGCGCGGTGCTAGCCGCCTGCGACGGACTTGTCTGGGCGGAGTTGGGCGCGGCCATGCCGGAAGCCGGCGGATCATATTACTACCTGAAGACCATCTACGGCCCGGAGCGGCTGGGACGATTCTTGTCGTTTCTGTTTATCTGGCAGCTCACCTTCAGCGCGCCGCTTTCCATCGCCTCAGGCTGCGTGGGTCTGGCGCTCTACGCGGGCTTTCTTTTTCCAGTGCTGCGCCACAACTGGTTCAGCTACACGCTGCCGCTGCCCATCCCTGTCGCGGGCAGCTTTCACCTCGCCATTCAGTTTGGCCCTGGAACTGTGCTGGCCATGCTGTGCTGCCTTACGGCCGTGGCGTTGCTCTATCGCAACATTCAGGTCATCGGGCGCGTTTCGTCCATCTTGTGGATCGGCGTAATGGGCACATTGGGCGCGGTCATCGTTACCGGCTTCACGCACTTCGATGCGCATCGAGCCTTCAGCTTTCCTGCCGGCGCTTTCGCACCCAGTCTCGGATTCTTTGCCGGGCTCGGCTCGGCTACGCTCATCGCCACGTACGATTATTGGGGCGCGTACAGCATCTGCTTTCTCGGCGGCGAGGTGCGCAATCCCGGCTACACCATTCCGCGCGCAATTTTGTGGTCGGTGGCGCTTGTGGCCGCGCTTTACCTGATGATGAACGTGAGCGTGCTCGGCGTGCTGCCGTGGCAATGGATGGTCGGCACGGCCGGCGCCAATGCGCGGCTTTCGGTAGCCGCGGAGCTGATGCAAACGGTTTATGGCGCCGTGGCCGGGCGCATCATCGCGCTGCTGGTGGTGTGGACCGCGTTTGCCTCGGTCTATGCGCTGCTGCTCGCCTACTCGCGCGTGCCATATGCAGCGGCGCTCGACGGCAACTATTTTCGAGTCTTCGCGCGGGTGCATCCGCGGCACCGGTTCCCGAACGTTTCGCTGCTGGTGCTGGGCGCGGTGGCGACTATCTTTTGCGTATTCCAGCTCGTCGACCTGCTGGCAGCGCTGGTCGTCATCCGCATCCTGCTGCAGTTTCTGCTGCAGCATGTGGGCCTGATTGTGCTGCGGCGTACGCAGCCCCAGATGAACCGGCCGTTTCGCGTATGGCTCTATCCCTGGCCGGTGCTCGTCGCCATCGCCGGGTTTGTTTACGTTCTGTTCGCGCGGCCGGCCTTCGAGCGAGAGCTGTTCTTTGCGGCTCTGATCGTAGCAACGGGAACAGTTCTCTATCTGCTGCGGGCAGTCAAGCGGCGGGAATGGCCGTTTGCCCCGGGTGCTGTTGACACGGACGCTGGCTGAAGCGGTTCCCTCCGCCGTGGGAAAATTGAATTGGACCCGCATGAGCGACGAA
>JASIJX010000413.1 GCA_030049955.1 Acidobacteriaceae bacterium | reverse complement strand
ACATGACTTTATTGTCACATTCGGCATTGCCACATTCGGCGTAGGTAACGGTGGCGCGGCAGACTACTGGGGTTTCCCACCCTTTCTGCGGTGAAGCTGCAGAAAGGATGGGGCACGGGGGTTTGGCACAGGGGTTTGGCGGCTGCGGTTGTGCTTTAAGCCAGCTCTCCGTTTTCCACTGCGCGGCTGCGCGTGAGCAGGAAGTACACGAGAGGCGTGACAACGAGGCTGAGGACCATCGAAACCACCAGGCCACCGATAACCGCGATAGCCAGTGGCTGCAGCATCTGCGAACCGGAGCCGATTGCGAAGGCGAGGGGCAGCATGCCGCAGATTGCGGCGATGGCCGTCATGGCGATAGGGCGCAGCCGGCGCTGCGCGGCGTTCATCATGGCCTCGCGGGCTGTAGCGCCCTCGGCGCGGTACTTTTCGTCGGCATCGAGCAGCAGGATGCCGTTCTTGGCCACGATGCCGATGACCATGATGAGCCCCATGAACGAGGCCACGTTGAACGTGGTCCCGGTGATGAGTAGCGCCACGATGACGCCGAAGATCGAGAGCACCGACGAGGTGAGGATGGCGATGGGCCCAGGGAAGTTGCGGAACTCAGCGAGCAGCACGCCGAAGACCAGCGCCAGCGCCAGCAGCAACACGCGCAGCAGGTCGTGGAAGGATTTCTGCTGCTCCTGGTATGTTCCGCCGTACTCCACGCGCACCGAGGATGGCAGATGAAGATCTGCGACCGTCTGCTGCACGCGCACAATCGCGGTGCCCAAATCAGAGCCTTCAAGATCGGCCGTGACCACGATCAGCCGTTGCAGGTTCTCGCGGCGTATTTCGTTCTGCGGAGGAAGCTGCTCGATGCTTGCGATTGACCCGAGGCTCGCCGTGCGGCCCGAGGCGCTGTTGAAGACCGTGTCGCGGATTGCGTCGAGCGAAGCGCGGTGTTCGTCGCCCAGGCGCACGCGTATGGTGTATGGGCGGCCGTTGGCGATAACCGGCGCGGCTGCAGGAATGCCGTCGAGGATCGAGGTCGCGTCCTCTGAAACCTCTTGCGGCGTAAAGCCAAGCCGCGATGCAACGGAGGGATCGACCTGGAACTGCGTTGCCGGGCCGCTGATGGTGTTCTCGATGCCGTTCTCGACATCTACCACTCCGGGAATCTTTGCAATGGCGTTGCCCACGCGCGGACCAAGCTGCGTCAGGAGTTGCTCGTCGTTTGCGAACAACTTCACCTGAATCGGTTCCGGCGCGTTCGATAGATCATTAATATTGTCCTGCAGAATTTGCGTGAGCTCGATGTCGAGCTCAGGCTCGGTGGCTTTGACGCGCGCGCGCACGTCGTCCATCACGTCCCACACCGAGCGGCTGCGGTGGGCTTTGAGCTTGACGGTGAAGTCACCCGTGTTGGCCTCGGTGACAGCGGCCAGGCCGAGCTGCAGGCCAGTGCGGCGCGAGGTATTTTCGACCTCCGGCTCGGAGCGCAGAATCTGCTCCACGTGCTCCAGCACGCGGTTGGTCTCGGTCAGCGAGCTGCCGGCAGGCATGATGTAGTCGAAGATGAAGCCGCCTTCGTCCATCTGCGGCAACAGGTCTGAGCCCAGCGCCTGGTAACCGGCCCAGGCGCCGATGACGAGCAGCACGCAGATGGCGCCCATCCACAATGGCTTGGCAAGCGCCCAGTCAAGCACGCGTTGGTGGAGGCACAATGCGCCGTTCATAAAGCGGCCTGCGCTGTGTGTGTGGTCTTCGCGCTCGTCATTGTTTTGGCGCAGCAGCACGTAGCTCAGACCAGGCGTCCAGGTAAGCGCGAGGGCAAGCGAAGTGAGCAGCGCCGCGGTCATGGTAACGGCCAGCGCACGGAAGAACAGGCCGGTGACGCCGGTGACCGAGATGAGCGGCAGAAAAACGACGACCGGCGTAATGGTTGAGCCGATCAGCGGCGAGGTTAGCTCGCGCAGGGCCTTGCGCATGGCCTCTGTGCGCGATTCGCCGTTGTCCCGGTGCATCACGATGTTCTCGACGACAACAATCGCGTCGTCGATCACAAGGCCAATGGCCGCGGCCAAACCGCCGAGCGTCATGAGGTTAAAGCTTTCGCCCATGGCCCACAGCACCAGGATGGTGATGGCAAGCGTAACGGGAATGACGAGGCCGGCGATCAGCGACGAGGTCCAGTCGCGCAGAAAGAGAAACAGGATTACGCAGGCCAGGATGAGGCCGATGAATATTGCGTCGCGCACGCTGGCGATCGAGTCACGCACAAGCTGCGACTGGTCGTAGAAAACTTCCAGCTTGACGCCCGGCGGCAGCTTTTTGCGCAGCTCGTTCACTTGTGCGGCCACGGCGTTGGCCACGGCAACTGTGTTGCCGGTGGGCTGGCGCGTCAGGCTCAGCAGCACCGCGTTTTTGCCATTCGCCGTCACTGTGGTGTAAACGGGCATGGTGCCGTCTTCTACCGTGGCCACGTCGGCCACGCGCACCGGCGCTCCCGTGGGCGTGGTCTTCACCACAAGTTGCCGCAGCTCAGCGGCGTTGTGCACCTGCGCGCCAACCAAGCCGAGGATGAGCTGGTGATTAGCCTCGTAGAGTCCGGGCGACTCGACGATGTTCGAAGCGTCAATCGCGGTGACGAGGTCGGGAATGGTGACACCGGCCGCCTGCATGAGCGCGAGATCGGGAACGACGTGGAATTCCGGCACCTGCCCGCCTTGCACAATCACTGTGCTCACGCCGGCTACGCGGTTAAGCGGCGGCTTCAGGTCGTAGGTGGCTATCTCCCACAGCTGTGTTTGCGGCACAGTGTCCGAAGTGAGGCTATAGCCAAGAATCGGGAAGGTAGCAAACGTAAGCCGCTTGGTGGTGATGCGCACGGT
>JASIJX010000412.1 GCA_030049955.1 Acidobacteriaceae bacterium | reverse complement strand
ATGTATCTCCGTGGAGAGCCGCTCTACCCATTCGGCCACGGCCTGAGCTACAGCAGCTTCGCGTACAAGAACCTGCATCTCGACGCAGACCGCCTCGTTCCGGGTCGCACCATTCGCCTCACCGTCGACGTTACTAATACCGGGCATGTGGCTGGCGACGAGGTTGTGCAGCTCTACATTACAGCTCCCGGCAAAGTGCAGCGTCCAGCACTGCAATTGGCCGATTTTCGCCGCATCTCTTTGTCACCTGGAGAAGCGCGTTCAGTCACGCTCTCTCTGCCGCACGACCATATCGCGCTGAGATATTGGAATGAGGAGCAGAAGCAGTTCGAGTACGACGCGGGCAATGTGGAATTGCTGATTGGCGCGTCCAGTGCCGACATTCGTCTGCGCGGCCAGGTGATGTTGGCATAAGGGAAGAACTGTGAAGCGGAGAGACTTTTTGAAGAGCGCCGGGGAAGCGGCTGTTGCCGGAATAGCGCTGCCATCGTTTGGCTTCGATCTGCGCGAAGGCGACTTTTAGTTTTCCTCCGATTTTCTGGAGGCGAAATTTTCGTCCCTGACACCCGAATTTCTTTTTCTGACTGTCGACGGACTGGGCAAAGGGTGGCGCGGCGCCAATATCGTCAGGACGCCCGCCATGTCCGGCTACCGCGCTACGAGTCGTGTTGTCGATAGTGTGCGACGAGTGGAGTACCGGCCAACGGCCGTCAGCAATAACGCCCCGGCTGTGTGGACCTTTGAATTTACAGCGAACAAGATAGTCCTGACGTCGGAGTGGTCGCTGGAGGCGACGCCGGCTCCCGTGGTTTTTAACTTTAACCTCGCTCAGGCGCGCAGTACCGTGCTTGGCCTCTTTACCCGGGACGGGTTGCTTTCCACGCCCGCCCTGATGCACTTTCCCGAACAGGGATCTATCCGGCTCTCTGCGAGCATTGTCGGACGCATGGCACGTTTCGCCCGATGATGTGCTGTACATTGCGCAGCAGCTTCAGCTTCACGGCACATATTCATATATATTTCTTGCTCCGAGCAAACTGGCAGCGACGTAGGAAGCCTATTACAAAGGAACAGGCAAGTCACTTCCAGTGAGCAATGCTCAGGACGTAACAGGCACATCTCTTGTTATGACCGGCAAGACGGTCAAGTCAATCGATATTGGTTACAATCAACCAGGAGCAACTGGAAGGTATAGTGGTCTTATTGACCACATCTTAGTAGCCCACTATGAAGTTTTGCATTCTGTGTCTAGGTGGTTGAAGGGGCTTGGATAGTGAAATCCTGGATGGTGAAAACAACGCGATCCACTCCGGTAACCATCTGCAGAGCAAACTGGTCTGCGCGGTAATTCTGCGACTCGGCGCCTGCCATCCAGTCCACCAGCTTGCCAATGTCGAGCACCCGTGTCTGCTCATTGCGAAGGCAGATAGTCTTTAGCGGGTTGTCTTCTATTTCTTTTCCACTCTCATTTCGTCTCTTCTTGGCGACAGCGCTATCCTTCGGAAGAAAGCCGAAGTGGACAGCTTCTGACGGTTGAAAGATTTCGACAGTATCCACTACAGAGTCAAAAAGGCAGATGAGGAGCGTGCCGACGGTCTGTTGGCGGAGCGTAACCACCGGCGAACCGCTCGCTTTTCCTTCCACTTCCAGATTGGGCCACTGGGCAATGACCTGGGAGCGGAGAAGAAATCCTGAGAGCGGTTTGACCATCGGTGGAGCATTTAGCGCTGCAACCAAGCGCCGTGTTTGCGGCCGGGCAACTGCAGTGGCGCGCTCGGTTGTAGCAGCCACCAGAGGCATGAACGCCGCGTCGTGGCTAAGGTCGGTAGCCGTGACGCGGCCAATGCTGAGCGCACCGTCGCGCAGAGACTCGAGCCAGGACTCGTCCACCTGGAAGAAGCGGATTGACTCGTCGGGAAGCATCCGTTCATTGGGAATCAGATAATGAATTGGCACGCCCTTAAGCAGGAGCAGGTCGCCAAGCCATTGGGCGATGATGGTTTCCGGCGCCGAGGGATCCGGAGCGTCCGCGTGGCGGCTGCGCAGCAGCCCAACCTGCTCATGAAGGTGATGGAGTTCAGCAATGCTCTCTTTGTTCGTGAGTGCTGTGCCGAGTTTCAAAGTTCGAGCTGTTGCGGAAAGTCTCTCGTGCGCAAGGGCAGACTCGGTCGCCACTTTCGCATTTTCACTTGCAGCACTCCGTGATCCGGAGAGCTTGGGAATCGCGGAGGTGAGCGCCTGTGCAAGGTCGCTGTCGATCTGTTCGCGACTCGCTTCGGCAACCGATGTTCCGGCTAATTTACCGAAGAGCATGCGGAACCGCGCACGATCGATAGTGCCGCGGACCTTGTCCCGGTTTGACTTATAGAGGGTGGTGGCAAACGATGTGTCATTGAGGGCCATCAGGCGGCCGAGCGCCCACGCCGATGCGCAGGAAACATCCATCATCCCCAATTCGGGATCGTAGAGCAGCACTCCATCTCCCCAAAGAATTGGTTTGTGCGGATCCTTTTTGATGCGGCGCTTAGTGCCGTACGGAGTGAAGGGGCCACGATACCACGACCAGGTTTGGCCGCCTACTCGCAGATGGTGAGGCACGGGAATGTAGCCCATGGCGAGCGGAGCGGCAGCCGGGCCGGAGCCCTTATCAGGCAGGCTGAGCCCCACGCCGTGATCGAGAGCGCGAACGACCTCGCCAAAGCTATGAATTACATCCTCGGCAAAGAACCGCCATGCATGGAGCACGACCAGTGTGACTGTTTGCGGCGCAGATGCGGGTGGCAACTGCTTCTCCATATTTTCGAGCGAAACGAGGAACGCCCAGCACGAGCTATTCGGCGGAGGCAGGCGGTTGCCAATAACCAGTCCGTACTCGAGGACCTCCTCGGGAGTGTCGTCCTTGCGCGCCGGCAGCACTCGGCGTACATGCGCGAGAAAAGGAAGCTCTCTGACAGAGGGAGCCAGACGCAACCACCGCTCACCTGAAATAGTTAGCAGATGGCAGTCGATGTTGACGCCGGCATCGCTCCTGGAGCCGCGCGTTGTAGGCTGCGCCAGATCTAGATTCTCGTCGCGCAGCTCATTTTCAGTCAGCAACAGAATGGCGAGCCACGGCATGTGAGCGGGCGCTGTTTCTGAAGAAGTTCGTTCCCACGGCAAAGTAGGGCGGTTCAGGACTACATGCGGAACCGCGCGGGAGAAGTCGCCGCTGGAACCGGCGGGCGGATAAACCGACTCCACCGAGCCCGGTGAGAGAGCAAACCGGTCCCCAGCCACACGCAGGTATTTGTCCAACTCGTAAGTTTTCTCCGGAAGCTGGTTTGGGAGCTGGTTCTGGAACTGCTCTGTCGCGTTGCCGAAAACTTGCGCAGGAAGGTTCTTCACTGACAGTTCTGCGTGAATCCGGTAGTCACCGGATTTGAGTCCGGGTTCCTGGTACTGGATAAAGACAATTTGTTCGGAGTCTGCCATTGCGAAGATCCTCTATGCTGCCGCTTCCGCTGCGCCCAGGCTGCAAAGGAGGGGGTTGACCATGAAGGCCGGTTGATCTTTCCGAAGGTTGCGAACGTCAATCATTGCATCCGCGTCCTGCGGAACCAGATCGAGTTCGGCCAACGCGCGCAGCATCTCCTGGCGCGCATCTCGTACCTTCTGAGTGTTGATGGTGTCGAACGGATTGTCGCGCTCCCAGTCAAATGTGCGCTGCGGAATTGCGACGGACTCCCAATATCGTCCTTCGGTCGTGATGACGTGAAACAGGAGGTCTTTCACGTCGACGGCCAGAGACTGGCCTGGCGCGAAGACTTGCGGCGCGAGTGACATGTGCGTGATGCCGGGAACGGTCTCGTTCCCGCCGGCCAATTGCTGCGCCGGAGACATGGCTTGCCCCCACAACGCCGCCGGCACAGCGCCCGTATGAGCGGTCCATTGCAACTGGAATGCTTGGCGGGTGGTGCTGCTCACTCTTGCCGGGTTGTCGAGCCGGGTAAACGTAACCCGCAGTGCAGGCTGGATGCGCGGCACTCCCTGCACGGGAAAAGCATGGATCGGAGAGTTTAATAGAAACTCTTTTTCGTCGTTGAAGCGCGCGACCTCGGCGGGAATGACTGTAGGGATGTTGAGCCGGAACCGCTGTGGATCGCCGATCCAGTCGATCGATTTTCCCTTAAATTCAGGGCTTGCTACCGCCAACCCTGCCGGAGCCGGAGTGGTCCCACTCACCGGGGCAATTTCAAGCGGGAGCCGTGCCTGTTCCGGTTCGGCCAAAAGAGCGGACTGTTTCGGCTTGGGAGGAACGGGTGTTACAAACGCATTCACGAATTCGGGCCAGGGCAGCTTCGGTTCCTTGTCATCGGGCGCAGCGCCGATGTCGAAGCTGAAGGACACGAACCAAAGATGGACCACAGCGTATCCGGAGAAGGGCTCGCCGCGCAGTCGCAGATCTGCGCCTACATCCACGCTGAGCGTAACCGAACAGAACAGAAGGTCCATGCGGAAGGAGACGCCGATGTTAACGCTCAGAAAGACGTCATATGTGAACGGGCTCCAGCCGATAAGAAAGTGCGCTTCCGCGTGAAGCCAGGCGCGCAGAGGCCCGCGCTCAAAAACGAGATCCAGGCCGCCTCCGAGCTGTATGTTCTTTGAGGTAAGCGCAAAATACGCAAACCCGGTGAGCCGTACTGCGTCTGAGTATTTCCAAAGGAACCCGAGTCGCGGAACGATGGGATAGTGAGCCGGCGCTTTATATCCTGGGTGATAGCCACCAAGACTCACGACGAAGTCTCTTGCGTGTTCGCCGCTGAACCATGTGCGTACCGAGAATCCTCCGGTGAGGCGGCAGTTCTTCGCCAGCACGTAGCTGTTAGGTCCCAGAACCGCATCAATCGCGATCACGCCGCTTTCAGGCCTCACCGCACCTACGATTTGCAGATCGGCGTGGGCGGTCGGTGATTTCTTTGGCACATCGATCGACGAGCTGCCGAGAATGACGAAATCGGGGCGTGAACTGAAGGTAAGGGTTACCAGCACTGTGGAGTTGACATAGCCACCGGATGTAAACGTAATACCGGCAGTGCCGAAGATTGTGCCGGTGGTCGTGGCCGGGATGTACTCCTTCAGGCTGTCGGCAATCTTGCGGAGAGCAGCGCCGTCCATCACCTTGGGTACGGCGCCTTCTTCTCCGCGCGAGAGCTGGTTAGCCATCTCGATGAGCGGGAACCGGTTCACGCGCTCGACTGGGGGAACAATGAACGAGCGGTTGTAACCAAAGCCCACGGCGAGCCCGGTAACATAACACCACGGCGGTCCGCCGAGCTGCCTGCGGACGTAAGCAAAGAGAAACAGTTGCTTACTCTCGCCGTCGCGAAAGGCGAACAGCGCATTCAGCGCAAAATTCTCGCCAACCTTCAACGAGCCCGTGCCAATCCAGTCAGCGGCTCCGGGGGAAGAGTCATCGCGGATCATACCGCCTGCGGCCGTCACGCTATTGCCTGCGTAACTCATCAGTCCGCCATCAATGCCGAATGTGACTCGGTCCTGCCCATCATCGGGCGCCTTCAGCGCGAAGGCCACACGCAGACCAACTGCTTCAATCGTGAGGCCTTTGATTTTGATGGCGACTCCCAGCAGCAGCGAGATTTTGCCTTGTTCGTATTTGAAGGAGAATCCCTGCAGTGCGAGCGGACCTGCGCTGCGTTGCACCGGCACGGGAGTGGCTGCGCGCGGCTCCTCCAGTCTTTCGATCTCAAACGGCAACTCGTCGTTGCTGGAAGCACGGATCGGAAAATGAAAGGGAACTTTAATGACATCCGGTATGTTGAAGATGCCCGTGCAGTGAATGCCGCGAGCGATGGCCATGCCTTTGGCTTTCTTCTCCGGAGTGCCCATGGTTTCAAGGCCGGGAAAGGCATCGAGAGCGCAGAGTTCGGCCACCGTCGTCAGCTTAAGGGTTTTTGTGGTGATGACAGCTAGCAGGGGATCGAAACGAATTCTGAGATGATCGCCGAGAATGGGCAACGAGTAGATTTCCAGAGCCGGCCATCCCAGCCGCGCAGTTACAATCTTCGGTCCCTCCGTATCGAAAGAGCTCGTCACGAGCAACTCAGGAACTTTGGAACCCGCCGGCGACTGAAATACGATGCGCTGCGTATCGTTGGCATTCAGGCGCTTGGCTTCAGGAATAAAGACGCGCGAGAGGGACAGCGACTTCAGCTTTGGATCGAGCCACTCCGGCCAAACTTTCACGCCGGCAAGGTCGCTCAGGATCTCGCCGAGCTGGATATAGCCATCGGCCTTTTCCAGCGTTCCGGTTACGGTGAGGCTCTTGCGGTCGAATTTGCCTTCATTGTTGGTTGCGGCCCTGATCTGCAGGCCGATCGTCACACGGCCGAAGGTGAGGTTGGCGTCGATGGAAAAACCAGTAACGGACTTCTTCTTGAAGTCCGTTTGTATCGTCGCCTCGGCCAGCGTGGCTCTCCGCAGATTGATCAGATCGCTGATCCGTGCAAGCTCTTCGCCAAAGCTGCCAAAGTCACTGTCCTCGGCCAGTGAAACAGGGTTCAGTGCGAGAGGTGCTTTCTTGTTCCCCAGAACAAGTGTCTGCTCGTCCTTTTCTGTGATCGTGAGGCTGATCGGAACATCGACCTTGCTGGTGGTCACGGTTGCAGAGAGCACGAGCTCGAATTTGCAATCTTTCTCTTTGCCCTCTTTGTCTACCCCGCCGTCTTTCACCGTGAGCGTTACTTTGGCATTGGGCAGATTGAAACGAAGCTTTGGGAATCCCGGCACCGGCCAGCCTGGATACGATGGGTCTGGCTCTCCGCTCAACACCCACTTACCGTCGCCCATCTCGCCGGTTGCTTTAACCAGGCTGAGTTCTTCGTTCGGCAGCTTCAACAGAACGCTTTTCAGCCCTTCTGAGATCTTTCCTGCTTCTTGCGCAGTAAGCACAAAGCCGCCACCGACGATTCTTGGCGCTAACTGCGCAACGGTGTGCTCAAACTTCGTCGTGGTGCCCATGAATGTTATTTGTGGTGTATCGTATGGGATGGAAATCGCGGGATTTGGTTACTTGGTGTCTGGGGTGCAGTCTACACCTGTAACTACGGGTGGCAAAAATTATTTTTTGGCCTGGCGCGGCGTCGGTTATACTTCGCGCAGTTTCTTACCCACAACGTCCGTTGCAACGCGCAGCACCTTTTAACCTTACCAGGCACTGTACGATGGGCTTATTCATACTGAATTCATTCTCAATGCAAGGCTGTGATGTGTGAAGGCCGATTCGGCGCGCACCCGGGGTGGGGTGTCGCTTGTAGGTCAGGGGGAAACTTGGCAAACAAAAGTAACTATCAAGAGCTGCCTGCGTGGGAGCTCGAGGCAATACCGCTCTCCTTTTCGATTGTTAACACCAAGGAGGAAAGCGAAGGTTTTGCGTATCTCTTCATGAGCGACGACAAGCCGCGCGATGCGCAGTGGGGAATTCTCGAAATAACAATCCGGAATGCGGGCGAGACCCCAATTGAACTCACCGCGAAGTCACGTCTGGAAGTAGAAATACCGACGGACTTAATGACGTCGGCAGAAGTGGCCGGGATACGGTTGTCGGCGGCATCCATGCAATGTTGGGAGCTTTCGGGCGAAGCGAAGCAGAAGCTCGAATTGAAGCTTATTGCCGGCCAGAGTCTCTCCATTACGAAAGACCAGCCGCTAAAGATCATGCTTGAACGCGTACTAGCCGACACGGGAAACCCCACTGATCGCGCATTCACCTTCATCTGGTCGGAATTCGGCGGCATCAAGAACAACAGCAGAGCCTTTCGAATCTCGCGCGACTTTATTCCAGGACCAAAGGATACGGAAGCAGATATCGGCTGCACCTGGCTGGAGCGTACCGAGTATAGCAACCGCGCGAAAGATATTTATGTCACACCTTTCGAGATCAAACTCGGAAGGCCCGGGATTGGTAATCGCCTTATTCTGCAAATCGAGAACGTGAAAGACGCACCTCTCGAGGCAGCGGGTTCTGAGTTCGTTGTAATTTTTCCCACCGAAACATCCACCGGCTTAGGCGCCCCAATATGCACTAACGAACAACTCAACCAGGTAATCTGCCGTCCGCTCGAGCCGCAGGCCGCACTATGGAGCCAGGAGCCGGTTACGGACGGCCCGACGTGTCACTGGGTGCTCACGCCGCCCAAGGGTTCCAAGGTCTTTCAGAAAGCCAACTTAGCCAGCTTTGAATTCTCGAATCTTGTGACGCAGATGCCATTGGGAAGTTGTCAGGTGCTGGTGTACTGGCGAGGCATCAAAGGACGCAGCCCCGGCCACAAGCTGATTGGGGTTACGAGATCCGAAGCAGAGCCGTACGTCCTCAGCTATCGCGCAAGCCTCGACGGCAAGCCGCTGAAGAACAAAGATGACGTCGATTTCAAAGACAAGGTTCGTCTCGACTGGAATCTTTTCGCGGCAGATAGTTGCACTATCTCCGGCATCGAGGAAGAACTTGAGACGAGCGGCAGCAGGGAAGTCCTCCCTGTAAAGAAAATCAGCACTTACAAGCTAACTCCACAACTCACCGTCGACGGTCGAGCGAAGACAGGCAAGGATAACATCCTGAATTTTAACGTACGTCCGGCGGAGGCGAAAATCGAGGTCAACCCCGATACGGTGGTTCGTCCAAAGAAGGTCACTCTCACCTGGCAATGCAAGAGTGGGGACTGCTTCCTGAGCGGCCCACACATAGCTCGCGAACAGGTAGAGCGATCCGGTTCACGCGAAGTTATGGCGGACGACGGCGATTATCAGATCGAGTGCATTGGAATCAACAAACGCACTGAAAGCGTTGCTGTAGACTTTCCACTTACGAATGCAGAAGTAAAGCTCAAACCGGGCTCCTCGGCTAACAAAGTCGAACTTATGTGGAAGAGCACAAATGCGGCCGGATGCAAGGTAACCAAAAGGATGGGCGATATAACGCTTTCGAAAGAAATGAGCGGCAGCGTGGAAGTGGAGATTCCTCAGTCGCCGGGTGTCGGTGTGTGGGGCAACGGCTCCTGGAATATCGTCTATATCGTCCAACAAATACCAAAGAAGTTCCCTGAGGTCGCCGTTCAAGAGACAGTGTCCGGATCGCAGTACAAGTTCAATTGGAATGTCACGAATGTCGAGACGTGCGAGGTCACCGGGCACGGCTTCAAATCAACGGAGCTCAAAGGGGAATTTACGTGGGAACCTAAGGGCGCCGAGCGAAGGTATTCGATCGGGGCGGCCGGCCAAGGTGTAGCAATGGCTCTTCAATGGCAGCCGTCATGGAAGCCAGTGCTATGAAGAACGATCTTCCCCGCTTGATCGTTCCCATTAATGTGGAGGCCTTCTGCGTTAACCGCAAGATTCAGGCATCTAACTTTTTGCCGGCGGTAACTAACTTCCAGACGCTGCCCTACAACAAAGGCGCGGCAGCGCAAAAGCCATTTCTGAGCGAACGCGTGCTGGCGCAGCCTTTTTCGCCGGGCACAGTGGAAACCGGTGTGCACCTGCACTGGGCCATGCCCGATGCCCTGATGCATGGCGAGCAGACGACGAGCAAAACTGCAGCGAATCGCGGGCTTGAGCCGCGGGCTGCCATGCGCTTTCCCAGGCTGCCAGACCGTTGGCTCATTACCAGAACCGAGCTTGGTGCGAAAACTGACGGAGATTGCCCCACGGCAAGCTGGGTCGTGGACAGCCGTTACGTATCCGAGACAATTTCTTCCGCCAACGCAGGCAGCAGCGCAATTCCGTGGGAGAACAGTAACGACCCGGAATTTACCCGGCCGCCGTTCCGTTATCTCGGACGAACCCTGCCCTTGGAACAGTGGAGCGCTCCGGGGCAGGAAAGCCTGCTGACGGAGCTTACCGCGGCGAGCCTGGGGTTCATCCAGGCGTCGGCCTACTACCCAAATTGCCGCAACGTGTTCGGCGTGCATCATCCAGCGCCCGACAAACCAACTGAGTACGCCTATACGGTATGCGGGTGGCATGCGGACCCGAGTGACGACCCGCTGCACGGCAAAACCGCAGAGGAGGCCGCGCAGGCGCTGGCAGCACTGCGCTGGAATGCGTCGCGCGAAGGCGCCTTCGATGGCGTGCTGTATGTGGGCGTGGTGCATTCAGTCTGCTGGGACCCAGACCTGGAGCCTGCAGCATCGGCAAGCCTGACCGCAGTTTTCGGCAACACCACAGCAGAGGCAAACGCTGCGCTGCATGAGGCAATGGCGCCTCGTCGTTCGTTTGCGCTGGGATCGCAACTGCACGCGCTGCTCACCGGGCAACTGGATCTGCTGCACGAGCCAGGCGGAGAATTGCGCGTGCAACGCCAGCTTCATCAGCAAAGATTTTCTCCAGCGGCTACCGGAACCCTGTTTTACGTAGCGGACGCGGCCGACGGTTCCGACGCGCTCGGTTCTCTCAATGAGACGCAGAAGCAGTTCCTGAATCAGTTGAATCAGGCGGAGGACGATCGACTTGTGCGCCAGGTCGATGCGTCGGAGCGGCAATGGCAGTTGTTTGCCGACTGGTACAAGTACCTTAAGTGCAAGTATCCGGATCCGCGAGAACAGCTTCCCGATGCGGACGATGTGCGTGATTTCATCACCGATAATTCGCTCGCCGCCGCGGAAAAGTCGATTGCCGCGTGCCGGAGCGCGGTCGAGAAAGTAGCCCGGTGTCACAGCGCGCTCATACAGGCCATCAATGCAAAAAACGGACCCGCGTTCGAGCTCAAGGGTAAGCCGCAGGCCAACTCATGGCGGCCTGTGGACCCGGTGCTCCTTTTGCAGGGACAGGATGTCAAGCCGGCGTTGCGATTCGGCGGCGATGGAGAGTTGTCGTGCCAGATCTTCGGGGGCGCCGTGGAAGATGGGATGCTTTCCGGCCTCGAACTGCGCGACGGCCAGATTGAAGGCGTGCGCGCAGCGCGGCTGGATGCGACTGCAGACACGCCGGATCTGGGTGCAGGCGCAACGAAGCTCGGACCGCTGCAGGCACCGATTCAGGCCGCGGTGTTGCAGGGACTGCTGCTTTGGCCTGCATGGGCTGGATTGAAATTAGCTATACGTGCGGCCAGCCTAGACAGTGCTGCGGCCATCGCGAACTGGCTTCGCGCCCAGGATGTGCAGCAAGGCGGCTCGCCGTGGATAGGAAAACCCCCGGAACGCCGGAGCATCACGGCATGGGAAGGGAATCCCTGGTTGCCGATCATGATGCATTGGGATATTTCCTACCAGCCGCTGGCGATCATTCAGGAAGACAAGCCGCAGGCCGAATTCGATCGTGCGCTGGTGATGAATCGCGTGGCCGATTCGCTGGATTCAGAAGAAGTGGACCTGGTGCTTGAGCCCGCAAGCCCGCGCGAGCTCAGGGACACGCTGCCAAGGCATCATCGGGGGATCAATTTCATCACGCCTCAAGCGGGACAGGCTGTGAAGAAACAGCTCAAGGCCCGCGCACGGCTTTATCCCAACTCGATGCTTGCGGCTCTTGAGCCTTCGACCGAGAATATTCCGCTGCTTTCACAGGCGCTCAGCGGCTTTCATGACCGGTTGCTGCTGCGCCGGCAGTCACTGCAGGTTGACGTGCGGGATCCGTTCGCCACAGGCAAACACGAGAAGGAGTTTGCAGAGGCTGTCAGGAAGGCGGTCACTGATCTCGATTCCCGCGTCGCCACAATGGCGCCAGTGGTTGAGGAGGCATTCAATCCAGTGCGTGGCGGCGATTTTTCGCTGGAGCGGCTGTGGCTTGGTGACGTCTTCGGCCAGTGCCGGCAATATGTCTTCGGCAAGAGAAGCCATCTGGCCGCGACACTGGAGAACAGAGTGCTCGCTGCGCCTTCGCTCGCGCGCGACGACGGCGCTGGCATGCAGCCATCATTTCCGCCGCGCATCTCGCAGCCTGCGCGGCTGGATTTCAACTGGCTTTCCGTTGCCGGCGATGGCGCAGCCGAGCAGGATTCAGCCGGCTCTCCAATCTGCGGCTGGATTGTTCCGAATTACCTGGACCGCAGCCTGGCATTCTACGACGACACCGGAAAGCCGCTGGGCTCCATCATTGCCATCGGCGACGATCTTGCTTGGCAGGGTTCGCCCGCTCGTCCTCAGACATTTGGAATCCCGCCTGAAAAACTCTTCGAGGACAAGAACACGCATCTGCGCGATTACGCGTTGACGTTACTGCGTCATCCCGGCAAAGCGAAGTTCGTCAACGCATACCTGGACACACTGAATCTCGCCATGACGACAATTCAGCCGGTGCAGGCCGCACAACACGCCACTCTCCC
>JASIJX010000411.1 GCA_030049955.1 Acidobacteriaceae bacterium | reverse complement strand
CAATGAGAGTCGTCCTCACCGGGCTCTCGGTGACCAGACGCCGAGCGAATTCGCCGGTCAATACGCGGCTAACCGCGCACTGACTGCAACCTAAACCCGTCGAAGACTAACATTGCGCTTGGTACAAAAAACCTGGTCCCCTCAGTTTTGCGCTACACTAACAATCTCACTGGTACAAATTACCGGGCAGGCCACCTTAGGAATCGCGAATCCGCTGGAGAAATGTCACACTTCTGGCGTTGAATGCAAAACCAAACACGGACAAGTTGGCTTTGTTGAGCTCAGAGAACCCCTTTGCAAACGTGCGGACAACTGCTCTCGCTAAGGTCAACGTAAGGCATCACGTCTGTTCATTCGTATCTTCCTCCTCCTTTACTCTCATGGCACAAACCCACGCAGCATTCGTGTGCGTGTCACGAACTATGCTCGATGTTTCCGCTCAAAAAAACTGACTCGACTCAAACGGCCCAACGATCTCTCGGTCCCTGGAATCACAGGATAATCGTATTCCCACCTAGCTCCGCTCGTTCATTGCACCGGGCGTTCGCCGCACAATCACGGGGCCCCGATAGAAGGTCCTTCGGGTGCCAGCAACACCGCTTCCATTAGATAATCGACACGGGTCAGCGCTCAGTGAGCGCGGCTGATGATTAGGCGCCATGAGCAGATGCCCGCAAATATATGTCTGCTTGACATTTAAGTCGATGGAGACTACGTTTTTGCTTGACTGGAAACACGGTTCGCTCATCGAGGCTGAGAATGACGCGAAGGCTGATTAGCGGTGTGACCTCTCACAGACGTGTGAAGAGCATTGGGGTAGCCGATCATAAGCCTTCACTCCAGTTTTTTTGCATCGGTCTCTTGCTGCTGGGAGTCTCCGGCTGCCGCCATCAAAATCAGCTCGCCGGTTCCGGACAAAAAGTCGATTTCAACCAAGATGTACAACCAATCTTAGCTCGCAACTGCTTTAGCTGCCACGGACCGGATCCAGAGATGCGCAAAGCCGGTTTGCGTCTCGATCTGGCAGAATCCGCCTTTCGCCAGCGGCCCGGACATCCCGATGCGATCGTTCCTGGTCGTCCTGAACAGAGCGAATTGATCAAGCGAATTGAATCCAAAGATCCCCATTACATGATGCCGCAGACCGATGAGGGCCAAGGCAAACCCTTAAAGCCTGCAGAGATAGCGACGCTTAAGGAGTGGATCAAGGAAGGTGCCGTTTACCGGCCCCACTGGGCCTTTGAAAAGCCGACGCGGCCGAAAGCGCCCGTTGTGACGGAAGGTGCTGCCTGGGCGAAGAATCCGATCGATGCATTCGTACTGGCCCGCATGAAAAAGGAGGGATTGCATCCCTCTCCTGAAGCTGACAAGCACACGTTGATCCGTCGCGTGACTCTTGACTTAACGGGCTTGCTGCCAACGCCCGCCGAGGTGAAGGCGTTCGTCAATGATAAATCCCCCGACGCCTATGAGCATCTTGTCGATTCTCTTCTTGCCCGTCCCTCCTACGGAGAACAGCGAGCCCGTTACTGGCTCGATTATGCGCGCTACGCCGATACATATGGCCTGCATTACGACAACAGTCACGATATTTGGCCGTATCGCGATTATGTCATCCGTTCCTTCAACAACAATACGCCTTTCGATCAGTTTGCCATGGAGCAGATCGCCGGGGATCTTATGCCAGCGAAGAATCTCGACCCTCTGATTGCCAGCGGATACGTGCGGCTTGGTGTCAGCTCCAATGAGGGAGGAACGATTCCCGAAGAGCTGCGCGTGAACATAGCCCGCGAACGGACCGAGGCGTATGGCGCAACCTTCATGGGACTCACCGTGGGCTGCGCAGTATGTCATGACCACAAGTTCGATCCGACTACGCAAAAAGACTTCTATGCGCTGAGCGCCTTTTTCAACAATATTGATGAAAAGCCGTTCAACGACGACCGGCCGGTGTGGGCGCCGGTGGTGCGCATTCCAACAGCGCAAAACACTGAAGCGTATGATCGCGTGTTTGCAAAACGCGAGGAACTGGTTGAGAAACTGCGAGCGATGCGCCGCGATGAGCGCAATCTGGTCTCGCAATGGCTGGCGTCGAAGCAGGATCTACCGCAGGCGGTCTCGACAGATAAGCTTATGCTGCGCCTGCGCCTCGATGAAGGCCAGGGCGGCGTGCTGAAGAATAGCGCGCCCGATGCACGCCCGGCTTCGTTTATTACGAGCGAAGTAAAACCGTCGTGGGGAGAGACGACCTGGTTGTGGCCTGATTTCCGAATGGAGGCGAATACACGGGTAGCCCTCGGACAAATCGGCGACTTTGACACGAATCAGCCGTTCTCAGCGGGCGGGTGGATCATGCTGCGCTACGCGCCAAACTTTAAGATTTCCGACAGGTCGGGTGCCCTTATTTCCAAAATGGATACTACGCAGCACAACCGCGGCTGGGACCTGAGCGTTGAAAAGGGTTTGATCGTCGTCGATCTCGTCAATGAAGAGCCGAAAGACGGCCCGAAATCGAGCCCCGTGCCCCAGGCAAAGGAAAAGTTTGATTATCCAGCGCCGCAGGATTTGACGAAGCAGGATCTCTCGCCGAACAAGCCACCGGATAAGAAGAAGCCAACCGAGAAAAAGGAGGCAGCAAAACCCAAGCCCGATTCCACAACGCCGGCAGAGGCAAAAGACAACACGCCACTTGTGGCCATTAAGGTGGCTGCCATTGAGCCGCTTAGGCTCGACGGGCAATGGAAGCACATCCTCTTTACCTACGACGGGTCAGGCAAGGCGTCGGGCGTCAAGATTTATCTCGACGGTGTGCCGATGAAGACGCACGCCATGGCCGATTCGCTGCACGGCGCGACCATCCGGACACAAGCTCCTATGGAGCTTGGCTGGCGCTATCCCGATGCTTCCCCGGCGAAGGAAACACGCTATCAGGATCTGCGCCTGTATGCGCGTTCTCTCTCAGCAGAGGAGATCACGCGGCTTCCTTTTGAAGATTACGTTGCCGAGTTGGCGGCAAAGCCAACCTCGCAATGGAACGAAGATCAGTGGCATGTTGTGAGCGAGTTCTACCTGAATGCGGTAGATAAGTCATACAGGGAGATCGAAGGCGAGAGGGACGCGCTGAATTCCCAGCTTGACAGACTATCCGAGGGCGGCGTGCTGACGCAGGTTTCGTGGGAAAAGCCGTCCATCGCCTATGCCCACATTCTGACGCGTGGCGTCTACACTGCACGAACTGAGCGTGTGGAGGCTAACACGCCGCACTTCCTGCCGCCGTTGCCGGCAGGCTTACCGCATAATCGCCTGGCGCTGGCCGAATGGACGGTGAGCGCCGACAACCCACTCACCGCGCGCGTCACCGTGAACCGCATGTGGAACGAGCTTTTCGGCACCGGCATCGTAGAGACCACCGAAGACTTCGGGATTATGGGAGCACGGCCTTCGGACCCTGAGCTGCTCGATTGGCTTGCGGTTGAGTTCCGCGAGAGCGGGTGGAACGTCAAGCACATGTACAAACTGATGGTGATGTCGGCCGCCTATCGGCAAAGCGCAAAGTCTACGCCCGAGCAGCTGGCGAAAGACCCGACCAATATATTCCTCTCGCGCGGTCCGCGCTTCCGCATGGACGCCGAAACGCTGCGCGATATTGCGCTGCAGTCCGGTGGACTGCTGGTCAACAAAATTGGGGGGCCGAGCGTGAAGCCCTACCAGCCGCAGAATGTGTGGGAGCAGATCAGCATCGGAGGCAGCGACACGCTGCATTATGTTCAGCAGCAAGGGGATGCGTTGTACCGACGCAGCATGTACAGCTATTGGAAACGCATGGCGATTCTTCCGGACATGGACGCCTTTGACGCGCCGCCGCGCGATGTTGTGTGCACGCGGCGCCAGAGAACGGATACGCCCTTGCAGGCGCTGGTGACAATGAACGACGTACAATGGGTCGAAGCTGCGCGGGCGCTGGCACAGCGTGTCATTCTGGAGGGCGGTCACAAGCCCGATCAGCGCATCGACCTGATGAGCGACATCCTGCTCGCTCACGACGCGCCTCCAAAGATGGCGGCGGTCCTGGAAAGCTCGTTGGACCAGTTGGAGCAGCATTACTCTGCTGATCCCAAAGCCGCTCACGCATTGATTAATGATGGAGAAAGCAAGCCCGATGAGGCAATTCCGGCGCCCGAGCTTGCAGCGTGGACGATGGTGGCGAGCGAGATGCTCAACCTGGACGAAACACTGACAAAGTAACGAGGGGACACGATGAAGCAACATATCCTATGTACCGACTGTGAACGCGAGCCTACTGTCATGGGCTTGCCGATCCCTGCCGGTCTCAAACGCGAATGGGCCGAGATCGAAACCCGCCGTCATTTTCTGGGCCGAACGGGCAAGGTGTTGGGATGGGCCGGTTTAGCCAGCCTTCTGGGCGGCGCGACCGCGTTGCATGGCGACGCCCTTTCGAGCAATGCCAAAGGCCCGTCTCCTGTTCCGGCAGTTCCTGACAGAATGTTCCCGAACTTTGCGCCAAAGGCCAAGCGTGCCATCTATCTCTTCATGTCCGGAGCGCCGCCGCAGGTTGATCTCTGGGACTACAAGCCGAATCTCGCCGCTCAGTTCAACATGGATCTTCCTGACTCCGTCCGCGGAAATCAGCAATTAACCGGCATGACCGCCGGCCAGGCGCGGTTTCCGATTGCGCCTCCGCACTGGGCATTCAATCGCCAGGGCAATTCGGGAACATGGATCAGCGATCTGCTGCCTTACACTGCGCGCATGGTTGACGATCTCACGATCATCAAGACAACCAATACCGATGCGATTAACCACGAACCGGCCATCATGTTGATGAACACCGGTAATATGAATGCGGGCAAGCCATGCCTCGGTTCGTGGCTTTCTTATGGCCTGGGAAGCCTCAACGACAATCTGCCCACCTTCATGGTGCTGCAGACGAAACTTGACGCGAAGGAGAACAACCAACCAGTCTCCTCGCGGCTGTGGAGCAGCGGGTTTCTCTCCTCGGAATACGCAGGCGTAGGGTTGCGGTCGGCCGGTGATCCGGTACTGTTTCTTACCGATCCAGACGGCGTGGATCGCGCCGTGCGTCGCAAAATGCTTGACGCAGTCGAAGAGATCAATCGGCAGGCGCTCCAGGAGTTGGGCGACCCGGAGACAAACGCGCGCATTTCCCAGTACGAGATGGCCTACCGGATGCAGGCGTCGGTACCGGACCTGGTCGACTTGAGCAAAGAGCCACAATCCACCTGGGATCTTTACGGACCAGAAGCCAAGGAACCCGGAACGTTTGCCTACAACTGCCTGCTGGCGCGGCGCATGACCGAACGTGGCGTACGATTCGTGCAAGTGTACAAGCGGGGATGGGATGTCCATAACGATGTCCCCACCATCTTGCCGCTTCTCTGCCAGGAGACTGACCGCGGCTGTTACGCGCTCGTCACCGATCTCAAGCGCCGCGGATTGCTCGATGACACGCTGGTGATTTGGGCCGGCGAGTTCGGCCGCACAGTCTACAGCCAGGGCGGCCTGACACGGGATAACTATGGCCGCGACCACCATCCGCGCTGCTTTACGACGTGGATGGCAGGCGGCGGCATGCGCCCAGGACTCTCTTACGGCGAAACCGACGAATTCAGTTACAACATTGTGAAGGATTCGGTGCCCGTGCGCGATTTCAACGCGACCATCCTGCATTGTCTCGGCATCGATCACAACAAGCTCTTCTATAAATTCCAGGGGCAGGATCAGAAGTTGACAGGTCCGGCGCCGGCGAGCGTGGTGCAGGGAATATTGGCGTGATTTCGTTTGAACGATCTGGGCTTACTGCGGCGCGATGGATTCCAAGTGACCGGGCGACTCGAAAAACCTGGCTAGTCGCGCTCATTGCAACTGTTGTCCTGCTCCTTCTCCCCTTGGTTTTTCGTCTCGACGGCAAGCCACATGCGGGGTGGGAGCAGTTTCTCGGCCGTTTTCACGTTCTCGCCCTCCATGTTCCGATTGGTCTGCTGCTGCTGGTGCCGATTCTCGAGGTCGCCGGCACATACCGCTCCGCGTTGCGCGAGGCAGCGGGCTTCGTGCTCGTGCTTGCCGTTGTCGCTTGCCTGGTTACGCTCATCCTGGGTTTTCTGCTGGCTCACGGAAGCGGCGAGACCGGCGCAGTCGTCACACGGCATATGTGGGGTGCGATCACTCTAAGCATCCTGCTGATGTTCGCTTTATTACTTCGACAAGCAGGTTCGGCTGGCATTTCATCGCGTGCCTATCCGATCATCTTGGGCTGCTCCCTTCTGGTGCTTATCTGGACGACGCACCAGGGAGGCACGCTAACGCACGGGAGCAATTACCTCACCGAGTACATGCCCGTTCCTCTCAAGAAAGTGCTGGCCATCGGAGTTGTGAATGCCGCCCCGGCATCCAATTCGTTCTATGCGCAGCATATCGATCCAATCTTCGATTTGAATTGCGTCTCCTGCCATGGCAGCAGCAAGACAGAAGGCGGTCTGCGGCTTGATTCTTTCGCTGAGTTGATGCGCGGCGGCAAGGATGGAGACGTGATTGTCGCAGGCAGTCCGGAGAAGAGCGTTCTGTTCGAGAGAATTACGCTTCCAGCGAGCAACAAACACTTCATGCCGGCTGAAGGCAGACCGCCGCTGAGCTCGCAGCAAATTGCCTGGATTCGTGCATGGATTCAGCAGGGTGCCTCAGCTTCTGCGACCACCCTCGCAGGAGTCTCCCTGCCAGAGGCGCATAAAGATCTGCCGTTGCGCCCGGTGCCGGATTACAGTGCTCTGATGCCGGAGATCCGCGCGATGCAACAAGGTCAGGGCGCAAAGCTGAATCCGGTTTCGAGCAAACCTTCCGACGGCTTGATCCTGAATACGGTCGATGTTGCGTCAACCTTCAATGACGCGCAGCTTGCACAATTTCAAGAGTTCGCGCCATACATTGTTGAAGTAGAACTTGGGCGCACGGCAGTTACCGATGCGAGCTTCGGTACACTGGCGAAGTTCACCAACCTGCGCGCTATTCATCTCGAAGATACGAATGTAACAGGTGCCGGAATTCAAATGCTTACCGGACTTTCGCAGTTGCAGTATTTGAACCTTAGTAACACGCGAGTAACGACGGCGGCGCTTGTCTCACTCCAATCAATGAAGAATTTGCAGCATGTCTATCTGTTCAATACGCCAGCGCAGCCCCCATCAAAGCCGGATGCGCAAACCGTGGCTAGGAGTGCACGATGAACGGGACTAAGAATCGCAACAGGAGCGATTTGCTCGGCAGGAGGCGTTTCTTCTTCGCAGCCGGCGCAGTAACGCTCTCTGCAATTGGCGCGGCGAATGGCAGTGCTGCAGAAAACACGAGGGAAATGGACGAGTGCGGTCAGATGGAGCAAAGAATCCTTACAGGCAACGGTGAGTGGACTTATCGCGCAGTTCGTGACTGGGGAAAGCTGCCCCCAGGAACGAATTTCGGCGGAACGCATGGCGGCATAGCGACGGACAAAGCCGGCCGCGTTTATGTCAGCACGCAGAGCGAAACGGGAGTGCTGGTGTATAGCCCCGAAGGCGCGCTGCTAAAAACCATCGCCGGCGAATACCCTGAGATCCATTCCCTTGTGCATGTCGAGAAAGATGGGGAAGAAGAATTTCTTTGCACGGTGCAGAAAGGGACTCCAAAAGAGAACTGGCTCTTCATCCGAATGAAGACAGACGGCACAGTGCTGCAGAAGATCACCGCCCCGCCTGAAGCCGGCTTCAAGGAGCCGAATGAGTGGAAGCTAACCGCCGCCGTGCCTGCACCGGACGGTTCCATCTTCATCGCCAACGGCTATGGAGACTCACGCCTGTTTCGCTTCGACGGCAAAGGCAACTTCAAGGCAAGCTATGGCGGCAAGGGTAGCGCGGATGGCCTCTTCAATTGTAATCACGGCATGGCCGTCGACACGCGCTACGATCAGCCATTGCTCCTCATCTGCGACCGTGAAAACCGCCGTCTCTGCCACTTCGATTTCGACGGCAAATTCGTGCGAACGGTCACCGAACACCTGCGCCGGCCATGCCAGATTAGCTTCTACGGCGATTACGCTGTGATCTCGGAACTGGAAGGCCGTGCCGTCGTCCTTGACCGCGACAATACACCAGTCGCATTTCTCGGCGACAATCCAGATCGCGCAGCGTGGGCCAATTATGGGCTCGATCCATCCAGCATTTCCGCGGCCACGTTCAGTGCCGCGCACGGCTGCTTCATTGACAAAGCGGCCAATATTTATATCTCCGACTGGAACCGTACGGGCCGAGTCACAAAACTAGTTCGCGATCGAGCATAATCGCGGAACTCTTGCTTAGAGTCTCCTATTGATTGCAAGAACATTGCAGTTGACGGCGGCATGAGAGTCAAGACGACTAAGCACCTTTATGGCGTAACAGCGACACGAACCAAAACGACCCTATGGGAAGGCACAGTCGCAGTGTAAGTATCGCCAGTGACAGGAACCGCATCATGTTTCCACAAATCACGAGCTTCCAGGACTTTACCGCCCAAACTTTCGTTCAAGCCGAGATTATTCCAGCGAAAACTGATCCTCGCCGGCGCAGGGCCCGATTGAACGGACCAACTGCGACGGCCTCGTTGGCCAGAGGACGGATTCGAACTTCCGATGTCCCATCAGGCGGTGTGCGGCGTGCAGGCACGCTGCGGGATCCTGATCGATTGCAATGACCTCTGAATTCATCAGGATGGATTTCGTCTCACTCGTCATAGTATGCAAGTCGTTGCCAGCGATCAGGGGCGTATGCAGTAGTGACCAGAGGCTCATTTGTGTTCGATATTCGTCTGCCGTCATACCCCGATTGCCGATCTGAAGCAAATCGGGATCGTTCCAGTGTCCACTCTTGGATCGTCGCAAGCAGCAGAAGCGCATATTCTCCTTCGGCTAGTGCATTCATTTGTCAAGTTGCGGATCTTATGAATGGTGCAATCGCGTGATGATCGCGAGTCCCTCGGCTTCAGGGTTCTTACGCGTCGCACACGGTGTATCAAAGTACATGACCTCCCGAGCCTCCTGCGTATAGCTCGGCCAATGAGGAAGCCCAACATGATTCGGATCGCCGGTGCGCGCGAAACTAACCCATGCCGAACTCATTTGCCTTGATAAAGCATATGCCGCGGGATCACCTGTGCTGTAGTGG
>JASIJX010000410.1 GCA_030049955.1 Acidobacteriaceae bacterium | reverse complement strand
GCACGAACGCTTCGCGAATGCTGGCCACAACTCATCTGATGCGCGATCCGATGCATTTGCCTCGATCCAGAACAACTCGCAGAGTGAATTGTCTGGAAGAAGTATCCAGAACTGGCCACCTAGACAGGCGTAGCCCAGATGAGGAGCGTTCGAAACCGCCTTGGGAAACGCATTCGGTTCCCATGCGTACTCCTTATCTCGGAGAACGGAGCCTTCGGCGAGTAGCTGCGGTAATTGCTAACTCATACGATTCAAGATTACAGGTAAAGGCAACCGCAGATCCTTCGCTGCGCTCAGGATGACAGCCTGCCTTCTTGTTCCCTCGGTGCCTCGTTCCCTTGGTCCCTGCTTTAACTGAACTGCTCAGCCTTCTCCCACCGCTTCGGCCGACGATTCGCCTGCAGAATTTTCTTGCGCAGGCGCAGGCTTTTCGGCGTGATCTCGACCAGTTCGTCGTCGGCGATGAACTCGATCGACTGCTCCAGATTGAGCACCGTCACCGGCACCAGGCGGATCGCCTCGTCGGCGCTTGAGGCGCGCATGTTGGTCAGCTTCTTTTCGCGCACTACGTTCACGTCGAGGTCGTTGTCGCGTGAGTGCTCACCTACGATCATGCCTTCGTACACGTCTACCCCCGCGCTGGCGAACAGGATGCCGCGCTCCTGCAGGCCGTTCAACGCATAGGTCGTCGTCACGCCCTGGCGGTCGGCGATGAGCGCGCCGGTGGGCCGCTGCGGAATCTCGCCCTGGTAAGGAATGTAGCCGTCGAAAAGCGAATTCATCACGATGGTCCCGCGCGTCTCCGTGAGCATCTCGCTGCGCAGGCCGATCAAACCGCGGCTGGGTACGCGGAATTCCAGCCGCACGCGTCCTGACCCGTGGTTGTGCATCTTCGTCATCTCGCCCTTGCGGGGGCCGAGCTTCTCGATCACGACGCCGGTGTGCTGCTCGGGCACGTCGATGGTCAGGTGCTCCACCGGCTCCATGCGCACGCCGTCGACCACGCGCGTCACAATCTCCGGCCGGCCTGCCATCAGCTCAAAGCCTTCGCGGCGCATCATCTCGATGAGAATGGCAAGCTGCAGTTCGCCGCGGCCCAGCACCTTGAAGCTGTCGGGCGAGCCGGTGTCCTCCACTCTGATCGACACGTTGGTCAGCAGCTCTTTTTCAAGGCGCTCGCGTAGGTTGCGGCTCGTGACGTACTGGCCTTCGCGTCCTGCAAACGGCGAGTTGTTCACGCTGAACTGAATCGCAATGGTCGGTTCGTCGATGACGATGAGCGGCAGCGGCGCGGGATTCTCGAGGCTCGTGATCGTCTCGCCGATCGTGATGCCCTCGACGCCCGCGACGGCAACGATATCGCCAATCTCGGTTTTATCGACATCGATGCGCTTAAGGCCGGAGAAAGTAAAGAGCTTGGTGATCTTGGTCTTCTGGAGCGAGCCATCGCGCTTCGAGATGTTGACTTCTTCGCCCACGTGCAGCGTGCCCTGAAACACGCGGCAGATGGCGATGCGGCCGAAGTAATCCGAGTAGTCGAGATTGGTAACCAGGATCTGCAGCGCTGCTTCGGCGTTACCCTTGGCCTCGGGAATGGTGTTGATAATCGCCTCGAACAGCGGCTTCAGATCCGTGCCCGGCTGTGCGGGGTCGGTGGTTGCCGTGCCGGCTTTCGCGACGGCGTAGAGCACCGGGAATTCGAGCTGCGACTCGTCGGCGTCGAGGTCGATGAACAGGTCGTAAATTTCGTTGAGCACTTCCTGCGGACGCGCATCGGGCCGGTCGATCTTGTTAATCACCACGATGGGCGGCAGCTTGGCCTCAAGCGCCTTCGAAAGCACGTAGCGCGTCTGCGGCAGTGGGCCCTCGGCCGCGTCCACAAGCAGCATCACGCCGTCCACCATCTTGAGAGCGCGCTCTACTTCGCCGCCAAAATCGGCGTGGCCGGGCGTGTCGACGATGTTGATCTTGCCGCCTCCATAGTTGATGGCCGTGTTCTTGGCGAGGATGGTAATGCCGCGCTCGCGTTCCAATTCATTGGAGTCCATCACCCGCTCGGCCACCTGCTCGTTGGCGCGGAAGGTGCCGGCCTGGCGCAGAAGCGCGTCCACAAGCGTAGTCTTGCCGTGATCTACATGGGCGATGATGGCGATATTGCGTATCGTCTGGCTCACAAAAACAATTCCTTTTCCGGATTTTCGGCGCAGCGCTGGCCGCGTGGTCGGCTAAGAAGAGCGAGCAAAATAGCCAATTGCCGAGCAAAAAGAGCTAATTGCCGCACAAAGCGGCAGTATCCAGTTTATCAGCGATCAGTGATCCGCGTTCAGCGCGTGCGGTGCGCATCGTCCTCGCGCTCATGCCGGCGCGCCGCAATCCACTGCCGCCATTTGCGGTCGGCGTAGACCAGGGCGGCAATGATTGCGATGACAACGACAACAAATGCGACCTTCATCGCACCCCGGCCTGCACGCTTAGCTCGCTGGCGAGGCAGCCGGCGCGGTGGTCGGCTGCTTTGCCGGCATCGTGGGCGTGCTCACAGGCGTGTTATTGTCCGGCGACGCGGCCTTGGGTGAAGGCGCGTCGGGCGAAGTTGCGTTGGGCGAATTTGTGTTGCTTTGTGGCGGAGTCGTGTCAGGCGGTGGTGGAGAAGCTTTCTCTGGACCAGACCCGCTGGTTCCCGGCTCTGCGGCCGGCGGTGTGGAAGGCGCGTTGTTGTCCGGCGCATTCGCAGATCCCGCTGCTGGCGCAGGCGTTGGCACCGGCGGCGCAGGCTCGGTTGCCGGCAGCTCTGCCTTCTTTTCGGCTGGCGTGATGGGCGTGATCGGCAGCGCCAGTGTCTGCACCGTGGACGGGTCGTCGCGCAGCTTCACATACAGTTCGCCATTCGCGGCCGGATGCGGGACCACCAGCTCCGTTCCGGTAAACTCCGGCGGAATCTGCGTCGCGGAGTCGAACTGCGGCGAAGCCGCTACCGCGGACGCCAGAAATAAATTTGTGCCCGAAAGCGTGCAGGGCTTGGTCGTCGAGCGTGGGCAGCGCAACTCCTTGAAGCCGGGAACGCGCACCAGCGTGCCCAGCGGAACCCAGTCGCTGGTCTGTCCGTCGGCAGCCACGGCGCGCACGCGCACCGGCCCAAACGCCGAAAAGCCAAAACGCGCCTTGGGCTGCATTGAGGCTTCGGCAGTCTTTGCGTCCTCAAGCAGCAGGCTGCCATCGTTCAGGTCGAGCAGGGTGTGGAAGCTCGAGTCCGCAGCAGCTATTTCGATCTTCTCGTCGCGCGGAAAGCTCGCCGGCGACGTGGATTTGACGAAGAACACCAGGTGTCCATCAACGGGCAGATCGTCCGGGCTGCCAAGCTGCACCAGTGAAGGGGTTCCGTCGCTCTGCACGCCCTTGCTCAGCAGCATCAGCTGCGGCCGTGGAGGCTCGACCGTGACCTGAGCCTTGAGTTGCCGGCCATCCTTCAGTTCCACCTCGGCTGTATAGTCTTTGTCCGGGTCCAGTCCCGCGGTGGATGAGCCGGCCTTCAGCACAAGCTGGTCCATGTCTTCCACGCGGTTCAGCGTGGCGGGCTTAAGCACAATGCCATGCAGCTTTGCCTGCGCCACTTCGTCCAGTCGCGTGCCCTTGAGCAGCGCTTCGCTGTCGCCGGCGCTCAACGTTAGCCCGTGCAGCGATGCGGCCTCGTCGTAGGCAAACATTTTGAGTTGATCCGGCTTGTCCAGGCCGTACTGATACACGTCGAAGCTCACAGGTCCCGGCGCGGAGTCCTTCAGCGGAACCTTCATCTGCAGCGTGTCCGGCTTGGGTGTTGTAAAGGCCAGCGTCACAGGCTCGGCTGCTGATGCGGCCTGCGCCTGTATGCGCGCTTGAACGCGCTCGACGCATTCGGCGCTTTCGCCAACCATATGCAAAGTGTCTTCGCGGCCCACCACCAGCGCCGACTGGTCGCCGGGCGCAATCGCCCATTTGCCTGGCTGCGGCGAATACAGATGGAAGCTCGGACCCTCCCAGTCGTCGAATCCCCACTTGCCGCGCAGCTCGCCGATCAGATTCCCTGCGGGCAGCGGCGGCACAGGCGCATCGAATACCAAGCCGCCCTCGGTGGCCTCCGCGCGTACCGGCACGTCAATCACCGGGCCGTGCTCAGCGGTGCCGGTCAGAGTAACCTCGCCGGCGGCGTTAGCTACAGCGTCCGGGTGCACGCGCAGAAACAGATTGTGTGCCAGCGGCGTGGCAAACACCAGCGGTGCGCCTCCGGCCGGCAGCACCAGGCCCGGCTTCGGCGCGCAGTAGTTGTCGGAAGGGCTTAGTGCGTACAGCGCCTCGGGATGCGTGGGTCCGATCGGCGGCAGCGCAATCACCACCACCGACTTGGGATTGCGGAACGAGGGCGGAATGTTCAACCGCAGGTTCAAGGTGTCGGTGGTCGGCAGCGCCAGCGCCGGAATGTACTGGAAGTGCGCGGTGTGCAGCGAGCCGAGGATCTTGGCGGTATCGACAATTGCGCCCACATAGGCGCTGTACATGCCGCCGCCTGCCAGCGAGGTGGTGCTGAGCGTGTTCACCAGATCCAGCGCCGAGCCGGTGGCAAGCTGATCGACCAGCGACTGCGCGTTCGAGTCGTCCAGCACCATGCCTTCAGAGTTCTGCGAAAGGCACGAGGCCTGCTCGTCGTAGGGCTTCGAGAAGCAGCTCTCGTTGATCTTGATGCCCAGGCTGCGCGCAGCCGCTTCGGCTTTTGGCTTGAGCGCATCGGGATTGGTCTTCGACGTGACCTTCACATCGGCCAGATAGGATTCGAGTCGCATCCGCTCCCAACTCGCGGCCTGCAAGTCCTGCGCGGCGCGAACAAACGAGCCCGGCTCCTGGCGCACTGCTTTGCGCAAGGTGTTGAAGTCGCCGCTCGTTTCCGGCGCCAGAAAAATCAGCGCCTGCTGCGCTTCGTCCGGCACCGTAACGAACACGCCTTCGTCGTGGGCCTCGCGCGTCCAGGTCTCCACCCTGGTAAACCACTCCGGCGGCGGCGGGTTCGTAGTGCCACGCAGGAAAGCAACCACCAGCACAAAATGTTCCGATTGCGTATCGGGCAGGTCGGGATGGATCCAAAGCCGGTCCCCGGGCAGCAAGTTGGGAGCCTGGGAGATGGGCAGCGTCACCGTTCCACGCTTCACGTGCACGTCGACCTTCGGTCCTGTAAGGTCAAAAGCAGGGCCGTCGGCGCGCATCATGGCGGGAGCCAGCGAAAGAAGCAGCGGCAGGCAAAAAAATAAAAAACGGCGCATCTCTTCTATTGTACGAACATGTAAGCTATCGGTAAGCGCAGCAGCCCGGGAATATCGTATACCGGGTACAAATGACCGGATTCCACGCATTAGATCGAACCCGCAGTCGTAACCGGACTTAAGTCATACACAAGGCCCCGCTTGCCCCGGTCTTTTCGGGTACACTGAGGTCGTAAAGCAGTGGCCCAGCGCGCGTAAATTTCTCGAAATAAGCAAGGTGCGAAAGCAGAGCGGCGTAAAGAAGATGCTTTTCTAAGCCGCCATTGTTTTGACGATCATGCGCAAAAACCCCTCGATCGAGAGATGTTCATGGGTCCTTCTGTGAGAAGCACAGGAGTTAGAGTCTGCGCAATCCGTCATTAGAGAGTGCGTTCGCAAGGGGTGAATTTCGTAATCTGCCAGAGTTGCCGTTGCCGCGGCTAAGATAACCATTTCTTGCGCGTTCTTCGCCACCGAAAAGGCGCGAATGCAGTGATGTATTTTCGAACACGCGAGCCAGAACCAGAACACCCACTCCGGACCTGCGGCCGGGGTGGACAAGTAGATGGATCAATAGATGGAGTGAGGGAAATGAAATCGACGCGACCCACACAGGTGAACCTGGACGTTGCTAACCTGAGTATTCCCGCAGCCGAAGAGATCATTGAAGAAGCACTGACCGAACTGTCGTACTCGCAGGATCCGGGTCTGGCGCGCGCGCTGCGTTTTCTGGCGCCTCCGGGCTACCAGGTCATTGTTGAGCTGTGTAGCGAAAACGGCCGCAGCAAACGGCGCAATGCGTCAGCAGATTCATGGTCTCCCGAAGACGACGAGGTTCGCATCTACTTCGAGCGAATCGGTGACAGCGAACCGTACACGCGGCCCGCGCGCAGCCAGCGCTCAGCGCCCGTGCACGCTGCTTCGCATGGCAATCACGGCTTCGAGGAAATTGATCTTGCTGATGGGGTCTTGCCCGCGGACATGGATGTGCGCGTAAAGGAGCTGTGCGCCGCTCTGGCCGAGGCCGAGCGCGGAGGCCATGCGTTCATTGCGCTCAAGTGGTTCCGCGATTCCTTCCTGCCGCGCAAGGCCTTTCGCTGGAACCAGCATCCCGACTCGCGGCAGACAGTCCTTGCCGAGGCTATTCAGCGCGGCCTGGTGCTTACCAGCAAGATCGCCAATCCCAAAACGCCCGCCTATCCCACTACGACCATCCGCCTGAACCGCGCCGAGGCCGGATTGCCCGAAGAGTTGCCGCGGTTCCATCCCATTGCCGTGCAGGGCGAGACGCTCGCCGCCGTGATCGACGATGAACGGGGGATCGAGTGAGCCTGTATTACCTTGAGGCAACGGCGTTCGCAAAGTTATTTGTGCAGGAGCCGGGGACTGCGGCCCTCATCCGGCTAATGGAGACGGTGGACGATAACCGCAAGCTGATCTCCGCCAGCACGCCGCTCGAAGTCTACGCCGCCATTCGCCGCCGCGAACGCACCGGCGACATTGCATCGGCAGACGCCGCCGCTGCTCTTGAGATTCTGCGGCTGGAAGCGGCGCGCATGGTGCAGCAGCCGCTTAATCCCGCGGTGCTTGAAGCTGCGCGGCAACTGCTCGACCGCACCGTCCTGCGCTGGCCCAGTGCGCTGCAACTGGGCGCCGCTCTCACCGCCCGCGATATGTTCCAGGGAACAGATGTGGTCTTCATTTCCTCGGCGCCGGAGCTGCTGGACGCAGCGCGAGATGAGGGCCTGGAGACGCTGGACCCTGTCAGCGAGCCGGTGGTCAATGGAGAATCGCTGAGCGGAGAGCGTTAGAAGCGCGGTGAGTCACGCAATGTTCCCTGAAAGCTGGCGTGACCCTCGGAGCATCTGTTTCTATTGACAGGTGGCAATATTTTTCATATACATCAGGATATTCATCCTTACCTTCTGCTGCGTGCTGCTATCTCACGCGAGCTCTTTATTCCGGGCGTAGTTAGTTGGACGGCGGTAATTCAGTAACTGGCCATTAAGACCGCCCCAACGTTCTCTCGATCATCATCTTCCTTAAATCATCTTCTTAGTCGCCGGAGCCACGTTCTGGGCCATACTGCTCTCCTGTAATTGCCAGGATGCGACCGCAGTACGAAGCGTGGAGGTGATGAGAGATTATGCAAGTCACGACCGAAACAACCCCGGCAACGAAGGTATTCAAGTCTCCCAAAACTGCGCGTTCCAGCAATATCCCCGTGCTGGGCCGCACTCGTCTGATCGCAAGGGCTCAGCAGGTTGCAACGCAGAAAAACTTTCCATTGCTCTATCTGTTTTTGCCAAACAACCTTTGGCCATGGATATGGAATTACCTCAAAGGAATATTCCACGGTAAATACAAACCTTATCCAAACTACGAGATCGGTGGGCAAGATGGGATTTACCTTCTTAGAGCTGCCGACGGCGGAGATAAGATTCGCATATCTATCGTAGGAGATTGGGGTACCGGCACGGATGAAGCGTATGAGGTTGCTCAGCAAGTTCAGAGCTACAATCCGGATTACACGATTCATCTCGGCGACGTATATTACGTCGGAGATGATCCCGAAGTTCAGGAGAACTTTCTCGGCAAGCAGGCTCCAAATAGTCCATATACTCCCATTGCCTGGCCGTTGGGCAAGGTTGGATCATTCGCAATGCTGGGCAATCATGAAATGTACGGAGGAGGAAAGCCGTATTTTACAGAGATGCTGCCAATTTGCGGTCCCAGCAAAGGTCAGCCTCAGAAAGCCAGCTTCTTTTG
>JASIJX010000047.1 GCA_030049955.1 Acidobacteriaceae bacterium | reverse complement strand
ACCCTGGCGGTCGACTCACGGCTCGCCAGCGATCTCCGGCTCTGGAATCTTTTCGAACAGCGCGCGATGCACGATGCCGCCGAGTGCTGCGCCGACGATCGGCGCAACCCAGAACAGCCAAAGCTGCGAAATCGCCCATCCGCCGGCGAAGATGGCTGGCCCGGTGCTGCGCGCGGGGTTTACCGAGGTGTTAGTGACCGGGATGCTGATGAGGTGAATCAGCGTGAGCACCAAGCCGATAGCAATGGGCGCGAAGCCCTTGGGGGCGCGCTTGTGGGTGGATCCAAGGATGACCAGGAGAAAAAAGAAGGTCATCGTGATTTCGCAAACTATGCATGCGGTCAGCGAGTATCCTCCCGGCGAGTGCGCGCCGTAGCCGTTCGAGGCAAAGCCGGCGTGAACATCGAATCCCGCTTTGCCGCTGGCGATTACGTACAGCACTGCGCTGGCTGCGATGGCGCCCAGCACCTGCGCAATCCAATAAGCCGGCAACTCCGACCATCTGAATCGCCCTCCGGCTGCCAGGCCAACCGTGACCGCGGGATTGATGTGGCAGCCTGAGATATTGCCGATGGTGTAGGCCATCGTCAGCAGGGTGAGGCCAAAGGCGAGTGCGACTCCCACAAAGCCGATGCCCAGTTGAGGGAAGGCCGCCGCCAGCACTGCGGCGCCGCAGCCGCCCAACACTAGCCAGAAGGTTCCGAAAAATTCAGCGATAGCACGACGTCCAAGCGACATGGGCGAGCGCCTCCTCTTGGTGTCGAATCCTGATATTTGAATCTGGCCCGGAAACTGACTTGAAACAGCCGTAGGTGGGAAAGATCAGGCAGTCAACACGATACCACGACACGCAAGCTGGAGGCGCTGGAATTTGGAGAGCTTTTCACCCGGATTTGACGGAAGGCGGTTCGGCCTCACACGTTCTGGCTGATGGAATTCGCGCGGTCGGCCGGGATGCGGCGCAGCACGATGACGGTTCCGGCAAACTCGCCGTCGCTATTCTGCAGGGCCGAGCCGGTGAGCTCGGCCAGCAGAATGGTGCGGTCGCGGCGATTGTGAACTCTGTGAGCGGAGCGCTCGATGGTTTCGAGTTCCTGCACCTGGTCGAGGATGTTCTGGATGGACAACGCATTGTGCTCGCGGCTGATGCGCAGAGCATGGTGAAGCGGCTGGCCCAGTGCTTCAGCCGGAGTGCAGCCGGTGAGAGATGCGGCGGCGGGATTGATGCGCTCGATGCGGCCGTTGCGGTCAGTCACGATGACGGCCTCATTGAGCGCGTCGAGAACGCGGGTGAGGCGCTCCTCGACCTCGTCGACGCGCTGCAGGGCAAGCAGCTCCGGGGTGATGTCGGAACAGACGATGAGGACGCCGGCGATCTCGCCTTGCTCGTCGAAGACCGGGCTGAAGCTGTAGTTCCAGTACGTGTCCTGGAGGAAGCCATCGCGCAGGATGGGGAGGCGCGCGTGGTCATGCGCAACCGTTTCGCCGCGCTCGAGAACTCTGGAGAGTTGCGGGCCGATAATGTGCCAGAACTCAGACCAGCACTCGGATGCAGGCCGGCCGAGGAACTGAGGGTGCCTGGGGCCGAGCAAGGGAAGGCAGCTGTCGTTGTAAAACTGCAACATTCGAGAGCCCCACAAAACAAAGCAGGGCGCTGAGCTGTTCAGGATCAGATTCAGGCAAAAGACGAGCGGTAAAGGCCAGGAGTCAATATCTCCCAACGGTGTGGAACCCCAGCGTCGCGAGCGAATGGAACCTGCCACCTTGCCACGGGCGAAGATTCGTTCAGAGCTTTCAAGGAAGGGGTCCTCAGACATGCGTAGCGGATGGGTCACAAAGCCTCCTACTCCACCTTCTCGGCTTTGCGCAGATCTTTTGTCTGGAGAATTTTTCGGCCGGCAGCGTGTGAGCGGGAGAGCCCGGAACCGATTGCTACTTATTGTTGCATGCGTGCAGCGACAGTGGCGAGCGTTCCGCAGTTTTTCTTGGAGAAAGCAGTGAAAAACACAAACTGACGGCCCACACTCCCAATTAACTTGTGATGCGTTCCAGCAAATATCGGAAGCCTGTCGAGGGGCCCGGATTGGCGGTTACCCCGTTGTTATCTGTCTCTGTGAAAGAGCCCTGCAGTATTGGCGCGCACCTGGTAATGCGCCGCTACGCTTTCCACCCGGCTAAGGAGTTTTCGCGCTTCGGGTTCGAAGACGGGCGTGCAGTAATCGTCGCCGGCGAAACGGCGAACGGCGTCCAGCGAATCGAAAAAGTTGATGACGACGAACTCAGATTCCTTCCGGACGTTCTCTTCCAGTGGGTCGCTTCGCAGTATGTAACCGCCGCGATAGCCGGCGACAGTTTCGAGGCTGGGAAGAACAACGCTGCGCAGCAGGCGCTCGTATGCTTCTGCATCTTCGGGCTTTGTCCAACCGCGCCAGTGACGTGCGATCATACGGTCCTTTTTGAAGCGAGAACGCCGGAATCGAGCTGGAAATCGGGTCAAAATTCAGGTCGAAAATCGATTCGAAATTCGCGTCTGGGTACAATAGATATGTGAGCATTATGCAGGAAAAAGCTTCCCCTGTTGTGGGATTTGTTTCTCTCGGCTGCCCCAAGAACCTGGTGGATTCCGAGGTGATGATGGGGCTGCTGGATCGGGCAGGGGCGCGGCTGACTGCGCGGCCGGAAGAGGCCGAGATCCTGGTCGTGAATACGTGCAGCTTTATTGATACGGCCAAACAGGAGTCGGTGGACACGATCCTGGAAATGGCGCGGCACAAGACGGCTGGCTCGGCGAAGAAGCTGATCGTAGCCGGATGCCTGGTGGAGCGGTATCGCGACGAGATCCGCAGGAATATTCCCGAGGTGGATGCAGTTGTCGGCACGGGAGAGCTGGAGTCGATTCTGGAGGCGGCGGGAGTGGCGCCAGCACCCGCAGCAACGCCTTCGCCATTTACGATTCTGACGAATGCGCAGGTTCAGGCGAATGCGGGCATCGAATCGCGATCTGGTCTTGAGTCTCGCTCCGGCACACATAAGGAATTCCGCGCCGAGGGCGATCATCGCGAGCGGCAGGGACGGTTTCGGCGTGATGCGTGGGAGGGCGCGGCGCACCTGCTGCCGACATATCTTTACGACGAGAACACGCCGCGGCTGCTGGCTACGCCGCGGGCTTCGGCTTATATCAAGATCGCCGAAGGGTGCGACCACCCGTGCAGTTTCTGCGTGATTCCGAATTTGCGCGGCAAATTCCGCTCGCGGCGGTTTGAGTCGGTTGTGGCCGAGGCGCGGCAACTGGTGGCGCGCGGAGTGCAGGAGATCACGCTGATCGGCCAGGACACGACCTGTTACGGCGAAGACCTGGGACTGAAGGACGGGCTGGCCACGCTGCTGGATGAGCTGGCGCGGATCGAGGGGTTGCGCTGGCTCAGGTTCCTGTACGCGTACCCGAACCGCATTACCGGCCGGCTGCTGGAGACGATCGCGAAGCACGACAATATTTGCAAGTATCTCGACGTGCCGCTGCAACACGCCTCGCCTGATGTGCTGAAGCGGATGAAGCGCGGCGCGGGCGCGGAGATTTTTTTGGGTACGCTCGAAAAGGTCCGCGCGGCAGTTCCTGGAATCGCATTGCGCACGAGCTTTATCGTCGGCTTTCCTGGCGAATCGGATCGCGACGTTCTGGTTTTGGAAGAGTTCATTCGTGAAGCCAAATTTGACTGGCTGGGAGTGTTCAGCTACTCCGATGAGGAAGGTTCCGGTGCGCATGCGCTCGAGGGCAAGGTGGCGAAAAGAACAATTGAGGCGCGCAAGCGGCGGCTGATGAAGCTGCAGCAGGGGATTTCGCGGCAGGCCAAGCAGGAGTGGGTGGGCCGCGAGGTGACGGTGCTGGCCGAGGGCGCGAGCGAGGAAACGCCGATGTTGTGGGAGGGCCGCACTGAGTTCCATGCACCGGAGATCGACGGGAAGGTGTATATCAACGATTTTGGCGAGCTGGAAAAGCTTGAGGCGGGCAAATTCTACCGCGCTGAGATTACCGAGGCGCACGATTACGACGTGGTGGTACGGATCGTAGCAACGGCCTGAGCCTGAATTTTCTGCTTCTCATACCGGCGCAATCCTCGTACGGTCTGCGCATGTCCGTGCCACGGCGTTCGTTCCTGAAATCGGCGGCGGTTTCTCTGCTTCCCGCTACATTGCACCGCGATCCTCCTGGAAATCTTAAGCGAAGCGGTCAAAAACTGCTGGCAGTGTATTCACCGCTTTGCTAGACTGGCGGGCATGAAATCGCGGTCTGTGCGTTTCTCTGCCATCGGCATGCGGCTGTTTGTCTTGAGCGCCGCATTGTGTCTGTGCGCTGCGTTGGCGACAGCGCAGGACTGGGCCATTCAGCGGCTGCAGAAATCGACGCGGCACCAGGAGTGGGTGACGATCCACTCGGGTAACAAGGCGTTGCAGGCGTTTGTGGTGTATCCCGAGGTGAGCCAGAAGGCGCCGGTGATCGTGATGGTGCACGAGATC
>JASIJX010000409.1 GCA_030049955.1 Acidobacteriaceae bacterium | reverse complement strand
TGGCGGCCGGCTCGTTAATGGGGAACTTCACGCGCCCATTGCCGTTCGCCATCACTTTCGACATCAGCGCCGAGTACTCGGTCGAAATGTCTTTGTCATCGAAGTGCTGGTAAAGCGAGAAACCCATCACGTTGGCGTAGAAGCTCACCCATTTGTTCATCTCGAACCAGCCCACATTGCCCACCATGTGGTCCACGTGCAGCAGTCCCACCGGCCGCGCCACCGCATCGTTCTCCACAGCGCGAAAGCCCGGCAGGAACGGTCCCGAGTATTTGCCGCGCTCCACAAACGTATGGATCGTGTCTCCATAAGCAGCGATGCTGGCCAGCACCGCAGTTCCGTGCTCATCCCGCAATTCGTATGGCTCGACCACGTTCGCCGCGCCGCGCCGCGTCGTCTCCTGCCAGGCCCTGCGCGTATCATCCACCCATAGCGCAATAACATGCACGCCATCTCCATGTTGGTGAACATGCTGAGCAATCGAGTGATCGCTGCGCAGCGCCGTAGTCAGCACAAACCGGATCTTGCCCTGCTCAACCACGTAACTGGCACGGTCGCGCTGCCCGGTCTCCGGCCCCGCGTAAGCCACCAGCGAAAATCCGAACGCCGCGCGATAAAAATATGCCGCCTGCCGCGCATTGCCCACATAAAACTCCACATGGTCGGTGCCGTTGAGCGGCAAAAAGTCCCTTTCGGCAACCGGCTCGGCTACCGCGTGTGCGCCATGGGCCAGAGATTGAGATCGACGGGAAGTCATTGGCTGACATCCTTTTCTGTCGAGCAGAGAGCAGGTAGCCGAATCCGGCTACGGCTAGCATAGGCCTGCCTGTAGGACGCCGAAAATGGAGAATGGGCTGGAAACCGGCTACCGCAACTTAACGAAATTAAGCATAATGGCCGTGTTGCTTAAGGATTGCTTGCGATGATCCGCCGCTTCTCTCCGAATCACATTGAACTCGACGCCATCGGCTGGAAGATTCTCGAATCGCTGCAGCACAACGCCCGCGTCTCATTCGCCGAACTGGGCCGCAAGGTAGGTCTCTCCACTCCGGCCGTGGCCGAGCGCGTCCACCGGCTGGAGGAAGCAGGCATCGTCACCGGCTATCACGCATCGCTCAATCTGGCCCGCGTCGGCCTGCCCATCCGCGTGCTGGTGCGGCTCACCATCCCGGGCGGCGAGTCGCAGATGAGTCGCGCCGTAGCCGTGATGAAGGATTTGCCCGAAGTGAGCCGTTGTCACCGCATCACTGGCTCCGAGTCGTTCGTCGTCGAAGCAGACGTCGTCTCCATCCGCCATCTTGAGGCGCTCATCGATCGGCTGTCGGCACTGGGAGCAACTTCGACCTCGACGGTCCTTTCTTCGCCCGTCGAGCGGCGCGAGTACCACGCCAACCAGATTGAATCCTTTGTGCGCTATCTATAAACGGCAAACTGTTGCAGACCGCGCGAGCCGCCGGACAATGAATGTTATTCGTTGCGCACCGCAAGCACAGCCACGTCCAGCGGCCCCAGCGCGATCTCGATCACGCCGCTCCGGCCGCCGATCACATCCTCCATCGGCCGCGGCAAAGCGATCTTCTCGTGCGAATCTTCCCCGAGGTTCAGCAGGAAGTAGTACGTCATGTCGCCGTTCGTCCTGGTCGTCACTTCCACGCCATACGGGACATCAATGAGCGGCTTAAGTCCAGTTGCACTTCCCACCGCGCGCGCCAGCGTCTCGTAAAACCCGCCGTCGGTGCTGTCGGCGCCGGCGTAAAAGACCCATCCCTGTTTGTAGCGGTGCCGCGTCACCGCAGGCTTGCCGGCCATCGGACCGCCGCCCCGCACAGTCGCAATCGCCTCAGCGCCTGCGAGCACCAGCGACTCGACCGTCGTGTGCGGCCGGTAGCTCGCGGCCATGCTCGCATCTGGGCCCGCAAACGACAATCCCAGTTCACCCTCAAGCTTGGCATCAAACATGCCATTCTGCGAGTTGTACTCGACAAGATCAAGCGCAGCCACCGAGCGCACGCCGGCAATTTCGGTCAACGGCCCCGGCGACAAATCGCGCCGCATGCTGTTGTCCAAATTCTGCGTCGCCACGCGATCGTTCAGCACCAGCGTTCCGCCGCCCGCTACAAACTCAATCAACCGCGCGACTGTCGCATCATCGACCAGCCGCAGGTTCGAAGCCACGACCACTTTGTAGTCGTCCAGCTTCGCGGTCACCGGCACAACGTCGATGTTTCGTCCGAGTGTCTTCAGCCCGTTGTAGTAGCTCTGCACCTCGCCGTAGTGAGGAACGCGGTCGCCATTGGTATCGCCCATCCCCTGCGCCCACGCATTCGAGTAGTCATAGATCAGCGCAATGTCGGCATTCGTTGTCGCGTTCGCGAGCCTCGGGCCCAGCCGCGCCATCTCCGTGCAGATCTGCGCAAGCTTGTCCTTGTCGGGATTGATCTTTCCGTCGAATCCCTTGATGAACGACGGCCGATGCTCCTCATTGCCGGCCAGCGGTCTGCGCCACTCGAAATAGAGCTGCCCCAGTGCGCC
>JASIJX010000408.1 GCA_030049955.1 Acidobacteriaceae bacterium | reverse complement strand
GCCCGGCCTGTAAACGTCAGATGACCCGCATCCACACCCGCCGTCTTCACAATGCAACCCTCTTCAGCGATGTTGCCGTACAACACCGCCAGTCCGCCGTCGGCACTGAACGCATGGGCAACATCGCGAACAGCTCCGCTTTCACGATTCACATCGAGATTGGGATAGCGGCTATTCTGGCTGAAAGGAACCACAGTGCGGATACCGCCGGGTGCGGCGCGATAAAACTCCTTTACCTCGGGCGAGGCAGAACCCACAACGTCGAGCTGTTCAATCGCCGGGCCCAGGCTTGCGGCGTGAACGGTGTGAACATTGCGATGAATCAGTCCGCCACGATTCAGTTCGGCGAGAATCGCAAAGATGCCGCCGGCACGATGCACATCTTCGACATGCACGGTGGGCGATGATGGAGCTACCTTGCACAGGTTCGGCACTCGCCGCGACAGACGATCGATATCAGCCATCGTGAACGGCACCTCAGCCTCTTGCGCAGCGGCGAGCAGGTGCAGCACCGTGTTCGTAGACCCGCCCATGGCAATATCGAGCGTCATGGCGTTCTCAAAGGCTTCGAATGTCGCAATCTCGCGTGGAAGCACCGACGCGTCGTCCTTTTCGTAATAGCGGCGGGCAAGCTCCACAATCGTTCTGCCTGCGCTGAGGAAGAGCTGCTTGCGGTCCGCGTGCGTGGCAACAACAGTCCCGTTGCCAGGTAGAGCCAGGCCAAGCGCTTCCATCAGGCAGTTCATTGAATTCGCCGTAAACATACCCGAACAGGAGCCGCAGGTCGGGCAAGCTGAACGCTCGTAGGCTTCCACCTCCGCATCGCTGCGATTCGGATCGGCGGCAACGATCATGGCATCGACCAGGTCAACCGATTTCGTTTGTCCGCCATGCTGCACTTTGCCAGCCTCCATCGGACCGCCAGAGACAAACACGGTGGGAATATTCAGGCGCAGTGCGGCCATCAGCATGCCCGGCGTGATCTTATCGCAGTTCGAAATGCAAATCAGCGCGTCGGCGCAATGTGCATTCACCATGTATTCGACCGAGTCGGCGATCAGGTCGCGCGAAGGCAAGCTGTACAGCATGCCGGTATGGCCCATGGCAATGCCATCGTCGATGGCAATCGTATTGAACTCCTTAGCCACGCCTCTGGCGCGAGCGATCTCCTCGGCCACAAGCTGTCCCAGGTCCTTTAAATGAACGTGCCCGGGCACGAACTGCGTAAAGGAGTTTGCGATAGCAATGATCGGCTTTCCGAAGTCACTGTCTTGCATTCCGGTGGCGCGCCAGAGGCTGCGCGCCCCGGCCATATTCCGTCCATGGGTGGAGGTGCGTGAACGATATGCTGGCATACTGAAATTCTAAAGCTCTTCCCTTCCATGCGGCCTGGTCCGCGCAGGAGCATAAAAATTCCTTATTCAGAACGCTCCCGGTTACATCGTCAGCATGGTCAAATCTGTGACATAAGCAGCACGCTTAGCGTCTGACCTGCGCATTTTGGCAACCTGAAAGATGAAGCGCTGGTTCCTTTTATTGCCCTTCCCACGAGCGGGCGATGATTCGTTGCAAGCAGCCTGTGGCCTCGCGTTGACGAAGCTAGCTGCGTGTCTCCTGCGAGGTTGTATGCGTTACCATCAAATGCGCAACGCGCTGCAGCATTCCAGCAACCGCTTCTTAAGTGCCAAGGAAAGCTTCGCTATGTATCGAGTCCGCGCGACACCCTTTCTCCGCCACGCTCTCTTCGTATTCCTCTTCGTCTTCCCATTGAATGCCTATTGTCAGCAAGGGCCGGCTCTTACCGGAACGGTCAAGGACAGCTCGGGCAAGCCAGTAGCCGGCGCGCAAGTTGCCGTCGAGAATGTGGCATCTGGCCAGTCGTCGAATACCGCGACCGATAGCACCGGCAGTTACACTCTGCAGCAACTGGCTGCTGGCAATTACAACGTGACGGTGACGGCGAATGGATTCACGAGCCAGACCGAACAAGTAACGGTAACCGCGAATGGGACTCAGGCGCTTGACTTCACGCTTGCCGCTGCGCCGCCCGGGCAGGAGCTGCCGAATGCGCCTTCAGCCGCGCCGCAGGAGCCTTCTCTGCAGGACCTCGGCATCAGCCAGCAACAAATGCAGGGCAACCCGCAATTGCAGGCGCGCCTCAACAGGCGCACGGAGATGCTCAAGATACACCAGAAGCTGGGATTGATTACTCTTGCGCCGATGGTTGCTGCCTTGATCACCGGGCCAATGGCCAAGGCCAAAGGGCGAAATGGGCAACCGGTCGAGGAGCCGACTCAAGCGAACCTCGACTTCCATGCAGCACTTGGCAGCACAACTGCAGCCCTCTATTTCGCGACGGCCTATTTTGCGGTCTTCGCACCCAAAGTCCCGGGGGTACAGAAGCGCGGAGCCATCCGCATGCATGAGGCGCTGGCGTTTGTTCACGGGCCGGGCATGATCCTGACTCCAATTCTGGGTGCAATGGCATTCAAGCAGGAGCAGGATGGCGAGAAGGTGCATGGCGTTGCATCATTCCACGGCACTGCAGCCACTGTTACCGTGCTGGCCTACGGCGCCTCGATCGTTGCCGTGTCCTGGCCCATTCACCTCAAATTCTGGGAGACAAAATGAAGAAGATCCTCTTTTTTGTTTTCATTTTGGGCGCGCTCATCTGTACTGCGCTCCCGGCCAGCACCCAGGAATTGTCGCAATGGGCGTTAGACCAATCAACGCTCAGCTACCACATGTCGCACCCCATGCACGAGGTGGACGGCGCCAGCCACGCGGCCAAGGGCAAGGGCATTTGCCAGAGCGGCACATGCAACTTTCTGCTTGCCGTGCCGGTAAAGACATTCGACTCGGGCGATTCCAATCGCGACCTGCACATGATCGAAGCCGTGCGAGGAGCCGAGTTCCCCATGGTGGTTGTGCGCGCTCAGTTCCCGGAGTCGGAGCTGAATCAGCAGTGGATTCACGCCAATCTCGAGGTGCAGTTCGCGGGTCAAACTGCGCATTATTCGAACGTGCCTTTCCAGCGCACGCAGCAAGCAAACGAGGTGCGAATCCAGGGAACCGTGCCGGCCACCTGCTCGGATTTCAAGATCGAGCGGCCCTCGTTTCTGGCCGTTCCCATCAAGAACGAAATCCCTGTTCGCGTAGACGCGGCCTGGCACAAGCAGTAGTACTTGTTCCCGGCTGCAGACTCGGCGCAGCCGCGTGAATTCTCCGTCGAGACGTCTCAGTCCAATTTTTCCGAGTGCTTTGCAGCCACGTCACCGCTCGGCCGTCACCGCGTTGTGGCTCTGCCGCTCCGCGTACAGAACGCCGTTCAGCTCTGCCCCCAGCAGCACGCTGAACGAGGTCAGGTAAAGCCAAACCAGCGTTGCGATCCCCGCGCCAAACGAGCCGTAGAATCGCGAATAATTCGCCAGGCGAGTCACATACCAGCCGTAGGCCAGTGTCGCCGGAAACCAGATCAATGTTCCCGCCAGCGCGCCAGGCGCCACCCACAGCCAACCCTCCTTGCGCCGCGTGCCGAAGTGATAGAGCACCGTCAGCACAGCCATGCTGGTGGCCAAAGCGATCGTCCATCGCGCCAGCCGCCACAGCACCAGCACCATGTTCTGCAAGTCGTAGCCGGCGTTATCGATCATCCAAATTTCAATCTGATGGCCAAAGACGACCAATAGCGTAGCCACCGAGAGCGGCAATAACGCGATGGGCAGAAGCAACAGCCCCCGCAGCCGCTTGTCCCAGAACCCCCACGCATGAGCCGGCAGCTCATAGGCGCGCCGGAACCCCTCCATGAGCGAAAGCGTCACGCCCAACCCGGCAAATGCGCTGAGCGTGGCCGCCGAAATTAATAATTGTGTGGATCGAAGCGGACGGCTGAGCACGTAGGACTGGAGAAGGTCGAGCGTGTCTGGCGGCAGGAACTGCTCGAAGAGCGCCCGCAGACCGCCCATCAACCGGCTGCCCTCCTCAACCTGCGCCACCAGTGTCGTCACCACCAGCAGCGCGGGAAACAGCATAAGCATGCCGGAATAGGCTGCGGCCTTCGCCGTGTTCACCACATCGTGGTCCAGGGCACGCAGAACCGCCGCCCGGACTCGCGCAAAAAACTTTTTCATGACGCCTCAGCCAGAGTATTCGATTCCGGCTGTTTCGGCGATAGGTCTTGTGGTTCACGGGTTGCGGATGGGCATTCTTCAGGTTCTAGAGCTCTCCGCCCTTGCCGCCTGCTCTTCGCGCTCGCCTGACTTATCCCGTCCCAGCGGATCGTTGTCGCGATCCGTGACGTCGGCCAGCGTGGCCAACCTCTCGGCCAGCTCGCTCGTCCAGCTACCCTCTGGAGCGCGCCAGCTCCAGTTGCCGGTCGGAACCGCGGGCGTATTCATCCGCGCCTCCGAGCCTAACTCCAGCAGATCCTGCGCCGGCACAATGGCAAGCTGCGCCACGCTCGCCTCAGCCGCACGGATCAGCGGCCACACCGGGCGACCGATCCCCGACCCTGCCCGTACCGAACCCACATAGGCCTCAACGGCTTTCTGCTCTGCCTCGCCGGTCTTTTCCCACCAACCCTGCGTTGTGTCGTTATCATGCGTGCCGGTGTAGGTCACCGTGTTCGGCGCCTGCCGGTGCGGCAGGTGAACGTGCGCTCCCTTGTCGCCAAAGCCGAACTGCAGCACCTTCATGCCCGGCATGCCTAACCCGATCCGCAGCTCGTCCACTTCTTTTGTGATCAGCCCCAGGTCCTCGGCCACCAGCGGCAGCGGTCCCAGTGCGTTTTGGAGCGCCTGGAACAGCGCGCGGCCCGGCGCTTTGATCCATTCGCCATTGACGGCCGTCTCGTCCTTGGCCGGAATCGCCCAATATCCTTCAAAGCCGCGGAAGTGATCGAGCCGGATAATGTCATAGAGCCGGGCCGCGCGGCGAATGCGGTCGACCCACCAGCCAAAGCCCTGCTCCGCAAGCACGTCCCAGCGGTAAAGAGGATTGCCCCATCGCTGCCCGGTTGGAGAAAAATAATCCGGCGGCACGCCGGCCACGCGCACCGGCTTCAGCTCTTCGTCCAGCTCAAAAAGTTCGGGGTGAACCCAAACGTCCGCCGAATCCATGTTCACGAAGATGGCCACATCGCCGAGGATTCGAATCGCACTGCGTTCAGCGAGGTTTCGGAGTATTTCCCATTGCCGGGAAAAGGCAAACTGCAGCGCCTTTTCCTCAGCCAGCGCGCGCGCATGCTTGCGCTTCGCTTCTTCGAGCGCGCCGGGCTCGCGTTTGCGCAGCGGATCGGGCCATTCGGTCCACGCGCCGGTGGCGAATTGCCGCCGCAGTTCCGCGTAGAGCGCGTAATCATCCAGCCAGTATGCCTGCTCCCTGCAAAACGCCTCGAACTCGCCCCACTGCGCGCGCAGCGCCACATCGTGAGGTCCATGATCGAGAAAATTGCATGCCGCCTCGATAAGTAGCGGCAGTTTCCGCTCTTCAACGGCCTCAAAATCGACATTCCCGTCACGGCCCGGGATTCCGACGATTCGTTCCTCAGGAATCCCGGGGTCCCCATGGACGGGTCCTTGTCCATGGGGTGGAATCCATCCCCAGTCGCGCAGCACCTCCAGGCTGATGAATGAAGGATTGCCGGCGAAGGCCGACGAGCCCGAATACGGCGAATTCCCATAGCCGGTGGGGTTCAGCGGCAGCACCTGCCAGACATGCTGTTTTGCCGCAGCAAGAAAACTAACGAATTCGTGCGCAGCCGGCCCAAGGTCGCCGATGCCGCCCAACGACGGAAGAGAACTGATGTGAAGCAGGACACCGGAGGAGCGCTGAAAGTCCATATCCCTGATTATGATGGCTTGCCCGCCCGAGAGGTCGGCTGCTCTTCGGGTGACCCCTAAGCACGGCGTTTTTGATTGTGCCGCCAAGGTGGGAGACCTTCATGTTCTCAGAACCTTTCTGCCGACAGAAAAAGGCCCGCAACCAGAAAGCTGCGAGCCTTGACTTCCTATTTCGATCCGAACGCTTACATGCCCGGCAATTCCTGACCCTGGTTCTGGCTCTTGGCGTTGATTCGGATCTGGTTATGCTTGCGGTAGTTCTCAATCACCGTGCTAGCGAACACGCTGAAGGCCTGGCCGCGCCGCTGATCGAGAATCTGATCGCGCGTCTGATCGAAGTTCTTCTGGATCTCATCGTCGCTCGGCTCCTGCTTGTCGCTGAGCCGCGCAACCACGCCGGTACGCGCCGTATCGATGGGACCGCTGATCGCGCCTACGTTCATGTCGAAGAGCTGCGGAGCGACCTGGCCTACTGCGCCCAGGTCAGCCACCTGCCCGTTCAGGCCAACCAGATCGCTCGATTCGAACTTGGCGCCGACCGCCTTGGCTGCCTTGGCCAGATCGTTCATGTCCTTGGCCTTCTCACTCAGCTCCCGGGTCTTCTGGCTCAACAGCGCCGGAACCTGCTCCTCGCGGTAATCGTCGAGCACGTGGCTCTTCCAGTCTGCAAATGCAGGAGCGTGCGCCGGTTGCACTCCGGTCACCTGGAAGATCGCGTAGCCTTCGCCAGTCTGCGCGTACTGCGGTGCATCGCCGGGCTTGGCAGTGAACGCCTTGGCCAGCACTTGCGAGCTATCGGGCAGCGCCGAGATCACGCCCTGGCGCGCCACCGGAGCGGTTGTCACTACCTGCAGGTTATGCGCCGCGGCCGTCTTCTCGAGGCCGTTCTTCGAGGCCTCGGAGGTGAGCTGCCTGGCGAAGTTCTCTTCGGCACTGGCGGTGCTCTGGCGGATCAGCGTGGCCTGAATCTGCGGCAGCACTTCATTGAGGGCCTGCGTGTGCGCCTGCTGGCGGTCTTCCACCTGCAGAACGTGATAGCCAAACTGGCTCTTTACGATCGTGACCGCGCCGATCGGCTGCGTGAAAGCGGCGTTGTCGAACTCCGGCACCATCTGGCCGCGCTTGAAGAAGCCCAGTTCGCCGCCTGAGTCCTTGCTCCCCGGGTCCTCGGAGTACTTCTTCGCCAGTTCATTCCAGTTGCCGCCGTTCTGGAGCTGCTTCTGCACCGTCTCCGCCTTGGCCTTGGCAGCCGCATCGGTCTTTGCGTCCGCATTGGGCGCCACGGAAATCAGAATGTGGCGCGCCTTGGCCTGTTCGGGCTGCTGGTAGTCGGCCTGGTGCGCGTTGTAGTAAGACTCGATATCCTGCTGCGTTGGCTGCTGCACGCCGCCCGGAAGCTGGCTGGTGTTAAACGCAAAGTAGCTGATGGT
>JASIJX010000407.1 GCA_030049955.1 Acidobacteriaceae bacterium | reverse complement strand
ATCAGCACGCGGCGCGGCAAAGGAAGGCGCGAGCCGTCACGGCTGTTTCTCTCGGTGCGCGGCATGCCGCTGACGCGTCAGTGGGTGTGGCACCTGGTGAAAACGGCCAACCTGAAAGCCAGCCCGCACCGGCTGCGGCACAGTTGCGCCACCCACATGGTCGAGCACGGGGCCGATTTGCGCAGCGTGCAGACGCTGCTGGGCCACGCGGATATTTCGACGACGCAGGTGTATACGCATGTGGCGCTGGGCAGGCTGAAAGCTGTGTACCGCGAACATCATCCTCGTGGCGCTCGCAAACCGGCTGAGAACGCCGGTAGCGCGCAGCCGACTTCAGCGAAAGGCACCGCATGAGCACGCCGCCTGCCTTGGAAGCTGCCGCGCCCGCGCCGGCGGAGCTGGCCGCAGAGTATTTGCGCGTCCTCGAAAACGAGCGCGGGGCCTCGGCGCATACGCTGCGTGCCTACCGGCGCGAGCTGGAGGGATTTGCCGCATGGATGCGGGAGCACGGCGGCACAGGGGAAGACGGCTGGCGCGTTGAGCACGGCGTCGAGCACATTGAGCACACCCAGATTCGCGCCTACCTCGGGTCGCTCTACGAGCGTGGACTGTCGAAAGCTTCGGCGGCACGGGCGCTGGCCGCCATTCGGAGCTGGTTCAAGTGGCTGGCCCGAACCGGGCGCATCGAGCAGAATGCTGCCTCGCTGGTTGCTACACCGCGGCTGCCCAAGCATCTGCCGCGCGTGCCGTCGATCGAGCAGATGAACCGCGTGGTGGATTCGGTACGCGATGACGCGGCAAGTTGGCCAGCGCGCGATCGCGCGATTCTCGAACTGCTCTACGGCTGTGGAATCCGCAATGCCGAGTTGACGGGGCTGAATCTCGATGACATCCACTGGAGCAACGAGGCAATCTTGGTGCGCGGCAAGGGGCAGAAGCAGCGATACGTCCCGCTGGGCGACGCTGCGGCGCAAGCGCTGCGCCAGTACCTGACGGAGCGTGCAGCGCGACTGGGCGCGGCCGGCAAAGCTGCGGAATCGCCGGCGCTATTCGTGAACCTGCGGCTGCGCGGACTGACCAGCACTGGCCATGCGCGGCTGACGACGCGCAGCGTGGGACGTATTGTGAAACGGATCGCGATTCTGCGCGGGCTGCCGGCCGATGTGCACCCGCACACGCTGCGTCATGCCTTCGGCACGCATCTGCTGGAAGAGGGCGCCGATCTGCGCGCCATTCAGGAGCTGCTGGGCCACGAGCGGCTGTCGACCACGCAGCGCTACACGCAGCTTACGACCGCGCAGCTGGCCGAGGTATACGACCGCACGCACCCACGGGCGAAGCAGACCTGAGCCGCGATTGATTTCTCAACCGGCCTTGAAAGCAGGAGCGCCGTTGGTCAGCAGATGGTTGAGTAACGGAATTCGCGAGCGCTGCGACTCCACAAAATCCACGCCGTCGGCAGTCAAAGTGAAGTCGGAATTGTCTGCCCGCGTGATGAAGCCTTTCCGCTGCAGGTACCAGACAGTAAATTCAAGGTAATCGCGAGGAAAGCCCATCCGCGTTTCGACCTCCATCAGCGATACCTCCGGTTTGGCTGCAGATGAGCGGCGCCGGATATAAAGCATGGCGAGCACAGCCAGGCGGCGATTCAATTCGCCTTCCAGATCATCCATGAAATCGACGCTGGAAGAAAGCGGAACGTCTCCTTTGGCGTGATTCCTGAAAGCAGCATCGTATTCTGCGCGCCCTCTGGGAGAGGACAGCGTCTCGAACGCCTCCGTAAGAAGACGAAACTTCTCGACATCTCCGCTTCGCGGATTGTCCGGATGATAGCGCGTGGCCAAAAAACGGTAGACGCGGTGGATCGTCTCCGGCTCGGCGTGCGGGCTAATCTGAAGAAATTCGTAGTAGTTTACGGTGGCCATGACCCCAAAAGATAGACCTCTAACAAGGCCTGCGTAAACGCAACGATGGTGTTAGTCCGGTTACCCCAATAGTCCGGTTACCCCGATAGTCCAATTACCCCAATAGAGTAGGTCCGGAGGGCGCGCCAGTTAGAAGGTTACCTTCCGCTCGGGGTACCAAGTGAGCTGGACGTTAGTGATTGTAACGGTCTGCGTTCCGGGAAGATAAACCGGGGCCCTCCACTGCTGGTAGCCGAAGCTGGCGTTCAGCTCCAGGTCGCGCTTAAGCCGCTTGACGGCCTGGAAATCGATCTCATTGAGTGTTGTACCGCCAGGGATGAAATCCTTGGCGGCTTTCTGGTTGCGCGCGCTCACCTGCAGCCACTCATTGCCGCTCAGGTGCCACGTGGCCCAGGCCTGGCCGCCTTTGTCTTCGCGGCCGATCCAGTCGCCGAATAGCTGGCCCTGGTTGGTGTAGCCCTGCTTTTCGATTCCCTCCCAGTACATGAAGAGGCCCCTGTTGCTGCGCGAGGTAGGAGGATCAGTAGACGCGGCTTCAACGCGCAGATCGAGCCGTGGAAGGCCCGGAACATGCGAAAGGTAGAGGCCGGGGCGAATGGCGGCGCGGCGCGGAGCGGAGATGGGCGACACGTCGTCGTGCGCTTCGGAGTCGGTGTAGAGGGTGAGCCAGTTGCGCACGAACGGCAGGCGATAGGAAAAATCGAAGGCGCCGAAGCGCGCGCCGGGATCGTCGCTGCTGTTCTTCACTACAGCGGTGACGTTCTGCGTGCTGAAAAAGCTCTTGAGGAAAGTGTGCAGGGTGACTGGCGAGTGTCCCTCGCCGCCAAAGAGCACGGTGCGCTCAAAGCCGAATTCAAGATTCTGCGTGGGGCGAAAGCTGAGCTTCTCCATGTGCACCCATGGATCGCCGGGGGTGTTGACATTGCTTTGCGCCGCCGGATTGTTGTGATAGAGCGGATTGGGTATCAGCGTGTGGCCGCGCAGCGTGCCGATGAGGAATTCGTAGCGGAACGGTCCCGTGATGCGCGAAAGCAGTGGTATGTTGAGCGGTTCGATGCGATTGATGTTAAAGGAGTAGATGTTCTGGGCGTTATTAGACCAGGCCATGGCGCCTCCCTGGTCGGGGCTCAGCCACTCGTCCTGCTTGCCGAAGGAGATGACGTGGTTAAGAACCTGCCCAGAAACATATGCCTCAAGAAACCGGCCCTGCGTAACTGTTGGGATGGGGCCGAGTGGAATGGTGGCCTGCGGGAAGGGTGTGCCTGTTGCGGGATTGAGAAAAATCGTCTGGTCGATGCTTGAGAGTGTTTGCCCCAAGGCCAGCGAGTAACCGGCCGCAGAGGGCGCACCCTGAAATTCGCCGCGCACATACAGCGCAAACCGGCCAGCGGTGGCGTAGCCGCTGGTGCCCGTGTAATTGTTGAATCCACTCTCGAAGGGACGGCCGTAGTCGTTGATGATGCTCGACCCAAGATGGTAGCTGTCATGCAGCGGCGTGCCGCTGATGGGGCGGAGCAACGAGTACGTCGACTCCAGGCGCACGCCGCCTTCGGCCGCCCGGCACGGGCCGCTGATGTCGGGAAACAGCTGGTCGTTGATAGCGTCGTAGATTTCTCTCGCCTGGCCGGCCGTGGCAGCGCCGTCTGCATCAGCATCATCGATGCGCGGTCCGGCCTGTTCCAGCATGTGGGCGACACTGGCGCGCGTCCAGGGACGCAGCCCCAGGAACACGTCGTCGACATAGCCCATGCCATAGAGGCGCCAGATGGCTGGATAAATCCAGCTATCGACGGGAATGAAGGGCGAACCAAGCACCGCGGGCTGGCAGACAGAGGCGGGATGGCTGGCGCCAGTCTGCGCCGCGGCGGGTTGCATTGCAAATATAGATGCAGCGAAGAACAAGACTCCGGCCCTTACTGCCGCGGCGCGCTGCGCGGCAGCCTGGGTCTTGCGTCTGGGGTTGTACATACACCCTTCACTCTAACACTGGCGCTTATTGGTCCCGGCGCTGTGTTCGGCCCGATGAAGCGAGCGCTGCGTCAATATTTCGGCGAAGCTGCGCGGTGGCTGCCGCGCGGGTGCGGAAGGTTGAAATGCCGGCTGCGGCTAGATACCGCTCCATGTTGACAACTGGGTCGCTCACAGCGCCGTCCTGGACAAGCGATGCGGGCCACTCGATACAGCGGATGAGCGTAGCGCCGTTGCCGCGGCGGGCATGGGCCATGGCTTCGGAAGCGACGCGATAGAGGGCGACCACATCGTCGCAATCAGCATTGATAGCTGGGAAGCCGAGGCTCGCATACGTTTCTTTGCCGGTAGCAGGGGGCTGGTTCCGGTTGACAAAGAGAATAGGCAGACGCTCGCGCGCGGCAGCGGCGAGGGCATTGCGCCAGGCAGCACCGGCGCCCTGCGCGCCGTCGGCAAAAACGATGGATATATTTCCCGAATTGCTGCGCCGATGCTCGCGCGCGGCGGCGAGAGCCGACATGAGCTGTGCGGTGAACGCTGGACGCGGCTCGGCGCTCATGAGACCGGCAAGGAATGGCTGGAGCTTGCGCTGGCGGCGAACAAAATCCGGCAGAAAATCGCTGGGCGATGTGGCGATGGCATCGCCAACGCGCAGTGCGGTGACAAGCGCAACAGCCGGTGCTGCGGCGCCTTGCCCGGTGCGGATGCGGCGGCCCGCAGCGCCTGAGGCAAGCTGCTGCTCTAACGTCCGGCAGCGCACGAGGCCTGCGTAAAGCTCAAGCAGCCTGCGCTGCGAGATGAGCGAAAAGCTGTGGCTATCTTTTTCTTTTTTGCTTCGGGTTGGCATGCGGGTGGTAATCGGGATGTGGCTGAGTTTGATTGTAAATTGGCGCGGTTGCCTCATCGCTTCTCGCATGAAGCGCGACGGCTCGAGCGGCTACGATTGCGGCTCAGGTAATTGAAGCTTAGGTGGAGTAATCCGCATTGATGTGAACATATTGCGCGGTAAGGTCGGTGGTCCAGAAGACACACGAGCCCTCGCCCTGGTGCAGATCGATCGTGATGGAGAATTCCGATTGCGCGAGATACTTGTGCGCGGCAGCTTCATCGAACTCAGGCGCGCGGCCGCCCTTGCGGCAGATAGGCAGCGTACCGAAGGATATTTCGAAGAGCGCCGGATCGATCTGCGCGCCGGAGTAGCCGATTGCAGCAGCCAGGCGGCCCCAGTTGGGATCGCAGCCAGCCCACGCTGTTTTTACTAGCGGAGAATGCGCGATGGCTTTCGCCACGCGCAGAGCGTCGGCATCATTGGCTGCGCCGCTAATACGCAACTCGACTACGTGCGTGATGCCCTCGCCGTCGGCGACGATCTGCTTGGCGAGCGAAGTACAGACCTGTTGGAGCGCAGCGGCAAAGGCTGCGTCGCCTGCGCCGATCTTGATTCCGCTTGCGCCCGAGGCCAGCAGCAGCACGGTGTCATTGGTTGAGGTATCGCCGTCCACGGAGATGCGGTTGAAGCTGAGGTCGACGGATTCAAAGAGATAGCGCTGCAGGTCTGCGGGCTCGATGGCCGCGTCCGTCATGACATAGACCAGCATGGTTGCGTGCGGCACAAGCTGCGGGTGAATCATGCCGGCGCCTTTGCCGAAAGCGGCGATGCGAATTTCGCCTGGCTGCGATGCGGCGCCGCTTGCGGCTGGCACGGCGCCTGCGGCTGGCATATCGAGGCGCGCGAAGGCGGTCTTCTCAACTGTGTCGGTGGTGAGGACGGCTTGTGCAGCTTCCATGAAGCGGTCGGACTTGCCGGCAAGGTGCGCGGCTATCTGCGGCATGGCGGCGATGAGCTTTTCCGCGGGCAGAGGCACTCCGATGACGCCGGTAGATGAGGGAAACACTTCCTCAGGCTTGCAGCCGAACTGCTTTGCCGCAGCGGCGCAGGTAGCGCGAGCGGCGTTGAGGCCTGCCTGACCAGCCGCGCAGTTGGCATTGCCGGCATTGATGGCGACAACGCGCACTTTGCCGCCCGTGGCGCGCAGGTGCTCCTTGTCGACGATAAGCGGCGCGGCGGTGACGCGGTTCGAGGTGAAAGCTGCGGCGGCGCTGGCAGGCGCATCGGCCACGATGACGGCGAAATCCGCGCGGCCGCTGGCCTTGACGCCGGCCTTGGTTGCTGCGAAGCGGAATCCGCGGGGAATGAGGAATGGTGAAAGATCGCTCATGAGGTAGACGCATTTAATCTAGCAGTGGACCGTACATAGTGCATAGACCGCTCGAAACTACGAACTCTGGACTACGAACTGGGAACTGTGAACTCGACTCACGAATTTCTCGATCTGCGCTCTGTGAATGTGGCCCGCGGCGACAACGTGGTGCTGCACGATGTGAACCTGAGCATCCGTACCGGCGAGCACGTGGCGATTCTGGGACCGAATGGCTGCGGGAAATCGACGCTCATTCTGACGATGACTTGCCAAATTTACCCGATCGTTCAGACCGGAATGCAAGTGCGCATCTTCGGACGTGAGCGATGGGACCTGACGGAGCTGAGGCGGCACTTTGGCGTTGTGGGCACGGAGCTGCCTGGCGAGCGCACCGCAGTCACGACGGGCCTGGATGCCGTGGTTGCGGGATTCTTTTCCGCATCCACGCTGTGGCCGAACCTGCACGTGACCGAAGAGATGCGCGAGCGCGCCTGGGAGGCTCTCAAACGTATGGAAGCGACGCGGCTCGCAGAGCAGTTCGTCGGCACCATGTCGGCCGGGGAAAAGCGGCGCATTATGATCGCGCGCGCGCTGGTGCATCGGCCCGACCAACTGCTGCTTGACGAGCCCTCAAACGCGCTCGACCTGGCAGCGCAGCGCGAGCTACGCGAGACGCTGCGACGGCTAGCGCAGGAGGGCACCGGGCTGGTGCTGGTAACGCATCATCTAGGCGATATTCTGCCGGAGATCGAACGCGTCATCCTGATGCGGGACGGGCGTATTGAGGCCGACGGCCCGCGCGAGGAACTGCTCACGGAAACGCGGCTGAGCGAGCTGTTCCAGACGAAGGTGCGCATTGGGCGCGATGAGGAGTGGCTGCATAGCTGGTAGAAGCAGGGAACGAGGGAGCAAGGGAACAAGGGACCGAGAAGGCGATCTCTCGCTGTTGGATCGTAGTTCGTGGCGCGCGGCTCGTTCTTGCTCGGATCAGCTTATCTAGGGGCTCTGTTTTCTTGTTCCCTTGGTCCTTAATCCCTGCCATTGTGTTACCATTGCGGGCAATTGGCGGGCGCCAATGGAGGTTTGCCATGAAAGCCTGTTCCCGACGGAATTTTCTTAAAGCGAGCGTCGCAGCGGGTGCGCTCGCAAGCGTTGGTGCGCTGCATGCCGAGCGTGAGGCGGCCACGGACTGGGTGGTGCTGGGCAAGTCGAAGGTGAAGGTCACGCGGCTGGCCTTTGGCACTGGCAGCTTCAACGGCAGAGTGCAACAGGAGTTGGGGCAGGACGGCTTTACGCGGCTGGTTCGCTACGCCTATGACCGCGGCGTCCGGTTTTTCGAGACGGCCGAGTCTTACGGCGACTCGCAACAGATGCTTGGGACCGCGTTGAAGGGCCTGCCGCGCGACAGTTACCGGCTGATGTCGAAGGTGACGACGGATTCGTATGGCGACCCGATGAAGAGGCTCGACGAGCTGCGCCGCAATTCGAACACGGATTACTTTGACATCATGCTGCTGCACTGGCAGCACGAGGCCAACTGGCCGACCGATTCTATGCGCTGGCAGGATGCGATCCTGGAGGCCGAGCACCGGCAGATGATCGTCAGCCACGGGGCTTCGGTCCACGGCTTGCCGGCGCTGCGGCGCGTTCCCGATACGCAGTGGCTCGACATCGCGATGATCCGGATGAACCACAAGGGCGCGGTTATGGATGCCGAGGTGCCTGACAGCGGCGAGCCGGGCAACGTGCCGGAGGTGGTGGCGCACGTGAAGCAGGCGAAGGCGCACGGCATGGGCGTGGTCAGCATGAAGCTGATCGGCGAGGGCCGCTTCAACCACGAAGATCGGCAAAAGGCGATGCGCTTCGCCTTCCGCAACGCGGGCGTTGACTCCGTGACTGTGGGCTACAAGAATACTTCGGAGATTGATGAGGCGATCGACAATCTGAACCTGGCGTTTGCATAGCAGCGCGGGAATTGCTCCCGCGCCTTCAGATACGCCCGAGGTGAATGGTGCTCGACCCGTGCTAACAGGTGCGAGACAGCGATTGCAGATCGAGAATTGCTGGATAGGGATTTCCTCCGGACACCGGGATGCGCGCGGACGCGTCCCGATGCCCGATCATGCAGGATTTTCTGTCCGAAGCCGTTAAGCGCGCACAGCTTCGCGGGGCTTTTCGGCAGCAACCGGCTTTCCTGCCGCAGCTTCTGCTTCCTTATAGAGCGCAGCGCCGACGATGGTTCCCACAACAATTTCGACCAGCGCGCCGAACGTGGTGTAGAGAGTGAGGCGGCGTCCGAAAAGGCCAGTCACATACATGAATCCGATGTTTGGCAGCAGCGCGGTGAGCACCCAGACAGCAACACCGGTGTACACGGCGGTTTTGACTCCAGGTCCAAAGCGCGGCCGCATGGCGGCATAGAGCCAGATGCTGACAATGCCGCAGACAATGCCGAGTATCTGAAACCAGACGATCGCGTTGAGCGAAAACGCCGCGGGATGGTTGAGTCTTTTCAGCCCATCGGCCCAGCGCGGCGCAAGCCATAATCCATCGACAAAATAGTCGAGGATGTCGGCCACAATCCCCGCAACAATACCGCCGAGGATCACACGTCCAAGATTAATCTTTGCCATGTACACACCTCCGTCGGGATTGCCGGAGTATACGCGCATCGTAATGTGAGACGCAACGAAAAAAGCTACAGTCGCGCGGGCGAGGTGGATTGGTTTGCGCCAGCTTATGCGGCAGGCTTTTCGCCGGTCTGCTTGACGCCTTCGGGTGACGGGCGTAGGTTGAGCTTACACGGGAAAGGAGGATGATCCAGCCGATGAAAAAAGACTCAAGCAGTAATTTACGTGAGGTGACTGAGGCCTGAGGCCCTTGCGCCTGCGGCTCAGAGCAATAATTGAAGATCGGCCTAGCGGAGGAATCTCCGCAGTGGCTCTGGCATTCGCCTGAAAGCGCGAAGGCTTCGGTCCAATCCCAACAGATCACCGGCAGCGGCCCACAAACGAGAGTTTGCGGGCCGTTGTTGCGTTTGGCACTGCGCGGCGCTTCTCTGGGCCACGGTCACCTTTCCAGCTCACAAGCAACGGAAACAAATAATCGACTCACCGCTGTAAGCGTGTATCGATGCCGGAGGAGAAGTTGGGGTCAAGGTTGGGGTCGAAATCAATTGCGGGGTCGAACGAGTCGGGAGGGGGAATACGATAGCTGGCCAGGATGGTTTGCAGGCCCTGAAACATGATGGCTGCCTTGCCCCTGGAAATTTGATTGGAAGCCAGAGCGCGGAGGATCTGCTCGGCGATGGGAGGGATGTCAGCGGGTTCGACGATCTGCCCAATTTCAAGTTCAGACTCTGCGGGTTTGGAGAAGCGTCGCGGAGACTTTTGCGGGCCGTGATAGTAGCAGTAGGCACCGCCGCGCATGGCGGGCGACTTGCAGGTGCGGCCAGTGGGCATAATGTGGCGGCAGGTTTTGACGGTGGACATAACAGGTTCTCCTTTTCGAGCAGTTCGAGCGTTGGCATGATGGGTGGCGACCGGCGCAGACGGTCTTAAAACTCTTTGGCGGCTCCGGCCAAGACGCAGCCCCCACCTCGATCCCCCGCCCCCCTGCCAAAAGTCCCGAGGTCTATTGTTTTCAGCAGGATAGCTGGCGGACTGCCGGGCTTTGTTCTTGTTTTTCAGA
>JASIJX010000406.1 GCA_030049955.1 Acidobacteriaceae bacterium | reverse complement strand
CACGCTAAACTAATTCCAGGCACTCCTGTGCGCATTCTTACCCGTTACATCCTCGGCGAAATCCTCTCGCACACGCTGATCGGTTGCGCCCTTTTTACTTTCATCCTCTTCATGCCGGAGCTGCCTCACCTCCTCGAGGTGGTGGTGCGCAACAGCTCCTCGCTGACCGACATGGCGGAGATTTTCCTCTTCACGCTGCCAAGGCTCTTCTCCTTCACCATCCCCATGTCCGTGCTCGTCGGCATTTTGCTCGGCTTGAGCCGCCTGGCCGCCGACAGCGAGGTCATCGCCATGCGCGCCTCCGGCATGGGCATCGGCTACTTTGTGCGCGTAGCCTCCATCGTTGCCGTCGCCGGCACGCTGCTCGGGCTTGGCAACTCGTTATATCTCGCGCCGCGCGCCAGCCAGGCCATCCTCAACATGCAGCAGTCGCTTGAGACTCAGCAGGCCTCCTACGAAATTCAGCCGCACGTTTTCTACGAAGAATTTAAAGGCGCTGTTCTTTACGTGCAGGAGGTGATTCCCAGGGCCGGCGTCTCCAACTGGCGCCAGGTCTTCATGGCCGACGTCAGCGACCCCTCCAACCCCATCGTCACCACCGCCGCATCGGCCACTGTGGTTAGCGACAATACCCAGACCCTGATGATGCGCCTGCGCGACGGAGCGCGCCACGAAACCGTCGCCGGCAACCCCGACCAGTACAACATCTCCCGCTTCACCACCACCGACATGCCGCTCTCGCTCAGCCCGCAGAACGACGTGCACCTGGGCCGCATGGAGACGGTCATTTACGCCTTGCCGATGAAAGCGCTCATCGCGCGCTCTCACGGACCCGACCCCAGGCGATACCTCATCGAGCTCTATAACCGTTTTTCCTTCCCGATCGCCTGCCTGGTGCTCATGCTGGTCGGCGTGCCGCTCGGCGTCAACTCGCGGCGCGGCGGCAAAAGCTCCGGTTTCGTCTTCACCATCCTGCTGGTCTTCATTTATTACTTCCTCTCATCCACCGGCATCGCTCTCGGCCGCCAGAACAAGCTGCCCGTCTTTCTCGCCGTCTGGTCGGCCAATCTGCTCTTCGCCGTCGTCGGCGTATTTCTGCTGTGGCAGATGGCCACCGGCGGCCGCGTGCTCACCGCCATCTCCGACTGGATGTCGCGCCTGGGCGGCACAAAAAAGGCGCGCGTCAAACCCGCCGTGGCGAATGGCAACGGCTTCGGCTTCAGCGGGTTTTTCGACAAGCTGCAGCCGCGCGTCACGACCCGCGCCAAGTCACGCGGCGCGTTTCCGCGCATCCTCGACGAGTATGTAGTCCGCGAATTTTTCACCATGTTCGTGCTGGTGCTCGCTGCCTTCGTGCTGCTCATCATCGTCTTCACTTTCTTCGACCTCGTCGGCGACATCATTCGCAATCACATCCCGCTCACCACCGTTGGCGCGTACCTGTTCAACCTCACGCCCAGCCAGATTTACCAGATCACGCCGCTGGCCGTGCTCATTGCGGCGCTTGTCACCTTCGGCCTGCTCAACCGCAACTCCGAAATCATTGCCATGAAGGCCACCGGCATCAGCCTCTACCGGCTGGTCGTACCCATCGTCTCCATCTCGGCGATCCTCGCCATCTGCCTGTTCCTCTTCGACCAGTACTATCTGCCCCAAGCCAACCGCCGCCAGGAGGCGCTGCGCAGCATTATCAAGGGCCGCCCGCCGCAAACCTTCCTCAATCCCGAGCAGCAGTGGATGTTCGGCCAGAAGCCGCTGCCCGGCGAGTCCGGCCGCATCTTCTATTACCAGCTCTTTGATCCCGACACCTACGAGTTCGCCAACATCTCGGTCTTCGAGTTCAATCCTTCCACCTTCGAACTTACGCGCCGCATCTTCGCCCGCCGCGCCGTGTGGGACCCGGTGATGGGCACGTGGCAATTTGAGGACGGCTGGATGCGCGACCTGCAGGACGCGAACGTGACTGATTACCGTACCTTCCAGCGAGCTACATTCCCTGAGATTCACGCCGGCCCCGACTACTTCAAGAAGGAGGCTCTCGAGTCGCAGGAGATGAACTTTGGCCAGCTGGAGCGCTACATCCGCGATCTGCGCCAGAGCGGCTTCGACACCGTGCGCCTGCGCGTCGCGTTATGGCACAAGCTTGCCTACCCGCTGGTCGCCATTGTCATGGCCGTACTGGCGATTCCCTTCGCGCTTTCCATGGGCCGCCGCGGCTCGCTCACCGGCATCGCCGTGGCCATCGGCGTCGCGCTCGCCTACTGGGTTGTTAATGGCCTCTTCGAAGCCATGGGAGGAGTCAACTACCTGCCGGCCGTGCTCGCCGCATGGTCCTCCGACGTGCTCTTCGGTTTAATCGGCGGTTACCTGCTTCTCCGCACCCACACATAAAGCAGGGAACAGGGAATAGGAAACAGGAAAATGGGTGCCCCATCCTAGCCGCGTATTTTGCGGCTGGGGTGGGAAAGGTGCACACTCACCCGAGCTTCCGCAACATTTTTGTTTTTGCGCCCAGGTTGGGGCGCCGAACTCCCCGTGCCCCATCCTTTTCGCGTTCTTTGCGAAAAGGATGGGATACCCTCTCTCGTACAATAAACCCATGTTGCGCGACCTGGCCCCGCTCTTCGCCTACATGCGCCGCTACCGCTCGGGATACATCCGCGGCACGCTCGCCTGCATCTGCACCAACGCCATCTGGGTCCAGTTCCCGCGCGTGCTCGAAAGCGCCATCAACGCGCTCAAAAACGGCACCACCCGCCAGCATATTTTTCTGCTCTCGCTGCTTCTCGTCGCCATCTCGCTTACCAAGGGAGTCTTTCTCTACGCGCAGCGCTGGGTGCTCATCGGCATCTCGCGCGACATTGAATTCGACCTGCGCAACGACCTCTTCCGCAAACTGGAGTGGCAGGATACCGGCTTCTACCACCGCTACCGTACCGGCGACCTGATGGCGCGCATGACTAACGACCTCAACGCCGTGCGCATGCTGCTCGGCCCGGGGTTGATGTACAGCGCCAACACCGTCTTCCTCACCGTCTTCGCTCTCGTCTTCATGCTCCGCATCAGCCCCTGGCTCACGCTCGTGGCTCTGGCTCCCATGCCGCTCGCCAGCATCCTGGTGCAGTACTTCGGCAGCCGCATCCACACGCGCTTCGAGCGCATCCAGGCCAGCTTCTCTGACATCTCCGCACAGGCCCAGGAGAACTATTCCGGCGTCCGCCTCATCCGCGCCTTCGCCCGCGAGGAGTCGCAGATCACGCTCTTCGAGCGGCTCAACCGCGAGTACATCTCCCGCTCGATGCGTCTCGTCCAGTTGATGGGCATGCTCTGGCCCACGCTCGAATTCGTGCTTGGCATCTCGATGATCATCACCTTGCTCGTTGGCGGCCATCTCACCATCGAGCACCGCATCAACGTCGGCCAGTTCGTCGCCTTTAACACGTACATGGTGCTGCTCATCTGGCCCATCATCGCCGTCGGCTGGGTCGTCAACATCTTCCAGCGCGGCACCGCCTCGGTAAAGCGCATCGACGAGCTGCTCAAAGAAGAGCCCGCCATCGACGACAGTTCCGCTGTTTTATCCCTTGCACCGGACACAGTGCTGAAGGGGGAAATCGACTTCCGAAACCTGAACTTCAGCTATGGCGACACGCCGGTGCTCCACCCCACGGACAAAGAGCATTCCGTGGGGACCCCGGTGCTGCGTGATGTCTCGCTGCACATCCCCGCCGGCTCGAGCCTGGCCATCGTCGGACCCACCGGCTCCGGCAAATCCACGCTCGTTAACCTCATCGCCCGCCTCTATGAAGCGCCCCAGGGTTCGCTCCTCATCGACGGCCGGCCCATCCGCGAGTACCCCCTCGAGGTGCTGCGCCGCAACATCGGCATGGTGCCGCAGGAGACCTTCCTGTTCAGCGAAACCATCCGCGAGAACATCGCCTTCGGCGCGCCAGGGGCCAGCGCCGCGGAGATGCTCCACGCCGCTGAAGCCGCGCACATCCGCCAGGAGTTCGAGGAGTTCCCGCAGGGTTTTGAAACCATGGTCGGCGAGCGCGGTGTTACGCTCTCGGGCGGCCAAAAGCAGCGCGCCGCCATCGCCCGCGCTCTGCTGCGCCGTCCAGCCATCCTCATCCTCGACGACGCGCTGGCCAGCGTCGACACCTACACCGAAGAGCGCATCCTCGGCGGCCTGCGGCAGTACACGGCCAACACGACCACGATCCTCATCTCGCATCGCGTCTCCACGGTGCGCCATGCCGACCGCATCGCCGTCCTCGACCGCGGCCGCATCGTCGAGATCGGCGGCCACGATGAGCTGCTGGCCCGCGACGGATACTACGCCAGCCTCTATCAGAAGCAGCAGCTCGAAGAAGAGCTCACCGTCGCCGGATAATCCTTAGGAACTCCCCGTGCCCCATCCTTTTCGTGTTTTTTGCGAAAAGGGTGGGAGAG
>JASIJX010000405.1 GCA_030049955.1 Acidobacteriaceae bacterium | reverse complement strand
AACAATCAGCAGATCGATCTGGACGATCAGGAAGCCATGTCGCGGCTCGCCAGCCAAGGGCAGACCGTTACCATCCAGCCGGGCGCAACAGTCGAGGTTGAAATCGATCCGGCCGCGGCCGATGACGGAGGCGGCCCATGATCTATTCATCGACTCGTTCGGCGGCCCGTCTCGCCATTCATCCGGCGATCGCCGGTGTCGTTGTTACGGCTCTCTGCTGCGCGGCGCCCGCACAAGCACCCCCGGCTGCGCGCGCCGGCAATCGCGTCATCGCCGGAGTGGTCGTAAGCGGCGCCAACGGGCAGCCGATCGAGGGCGCCGACGTGACTCTCAGCCAGAACGGCAGGCCCGAACGAGTCGCGGAAACTGTGACGGATGCGCAGGGGCGATTCTCGTTTACCAACCTTGCCGACGGCCGGTTTCTGCTCGGCGCCGCACGGCGTGGGTACGTCCAGTGGACTTATGAGGAGCACGGCGGAATCTCGACGGCAATAGTTACCGGCGAAAATCTCGACACCACCGGGATCGTCTTCCCGCTTCCGCCGCTCGCATCCATCTATGGCGCCGTTACAGAGGACTCTGGCGATCCGGTTCCGAATGCCGGGTTGCTGTTGTTCCGGCAAAACCCCCTCAATCCCGATGAGAAGCAGAATGCAGGCGCCAGGGGCGCCGATGAAACGGGCAACTTCGAATTTTCCCGTCTGGCTCCAGGCATTTACTACCTGTGCGCTTCCGGCGTGCCCTGGTACCGGCCGCGTGAGCTGCAGCTCGCGACGAGCGATGGCCAGTCGCGCTCGTCGCTGGATGTGGCCTACCCAGTCAATTGTTTTTCTGACAGCGGCGATCCCGCTGGAGCAGAGCCAATCACAGTCCGCCCTGGCGATCGCATCCAGACTAATCTCGTGCTTCACGCCGTTCCGGCCATGCACGTCACGATTCAGATCCCGCGCCCGGAAGAAGCCATGGGATTTGCCGTACCGATGCTTCGGCAAAATATCTTCGGTTTTTCGCAGCCTGTCGGGATGGGCGGTTTGATAAATTCAGGACCGCCCTCAGGACTTCAACAAGACCCAACCGACAGGGGAACCATGACGATGGTTGTGACCGGCGTGGCGCCGGGCCAGTATGACCTGCAGTTGATGGGGGGCGGACCCGATACTTTGCGCCACGGTTCCATCGATCTCTCTTCAAGTGATCTGAGCATTGATGCATCCAGTCTGGCTCCTTATCCGGTGATTACCGGAAAGGTGATTGTTACTGGCGGACCAGGTCTTTCGGCGTCCAGCCTCTCTCTGATTTCGAGCGATGGGGAGCCCACCGGTTTTTCGCGCGTCAATGCCGATGGCAGTTTCCGCATGAGCAACGTTCCGGTGGGCTCGTACCAGATAGTCTTGCGCGGCTCCGCAGGTCTCGGTGTTGTTCAGCTCAGGATCAATGGAAAAGCGGTCGATGGTTTCAACATCTCGGTCGGCTCCGCTCCGCTTGATCTGGCCGTTATGGCCGCGATATCCAACGCGTCGGTCAGCGGATATGTTCAACGCAATGGCAAGCCCGCGAGCGGTGTATTCGTGCTGCTGGTTCCGGCTGATCCGCGCGCGAGCTTCGCGGCATGGCTGCCGAACCAGAGCGATTCCGACGGCAGCTTTGTCTTCGAGCACGTTTTGCCCGGGGAATATCACGCCGTGGCGATTGAACGAGGTTGGACGCTCGACTGGCGCCGTCCCGAAGTGATTGCGCCGTATCTCGCACACGGCATCGCCGTCACCGTGAGCGCGAATTCACGTCGCGTGGAGTTGGATGGCCCGATCGAAGCGCAGCCCGAGGTTGGGCCCGCGCCGCAGTAAGAGCACTCGCTCTCAGATCATCGTTGCCGCCACTCAGAAATCGTGACGATGATCCACATTGCTGCTCATGCGCTCGGCTTCGGCCGTCACGGCATTCAGCGCGCTGGCCACGTCCGTTGCCCCGCGCGACTTCGCCACGCGCTGCCAGTCATCCTTTTGCGGGTGCTCGATGATCCATGGCGGCAGCGGCATCGAAAGATACCGGCTCAGCGTCTCCGCATAGCCTTCGTACAGCGCCCTGAGCTCGGCCAACCGCTCCAGCGAGTGGCCGTCCTCGCACACGCTCACGCCGCTGTCGCAGAGCATTTTGAACAATCGCTCATACCGCTCCGGCGGCAACCGGTCGGGCGCGCCGTTCAGCGGCTTGAGCGAGAGAATCTGAGATATATCCACCAGCGCATGCCGCGCCATGGCAAACGTCAGTTGCGCCTGCCGCGCCTCCTGCACCTGCACGCCGGCGATCATCAGAGCCGAGGCGTCCAGCACCGCTGTCATCGCGCTCAGCCAGCTCTGGTCGGTATGCTGCGAGCGGAAGTAGCACAATAGCGGGTATGAAATGTGGCTTTCCAGCAGCTCAGCCGACCAGCGTTCCCACTCCATCAGCAGCGCGGTCAGCGCCTTGTCCGCTCCCGTATACGCGTGCCGCCGCAACAGCTCGCCGGCCGTCGGAGGCGAGCCAGCCCGCGCGTCCAGCATCGCAATGCTCACTTCGCGTTTCGAAAACGCGCCGTACAGCACCGGAAAATAACCGATGACTTCGGCCAGGAATCCGAGTCCGAGCCCCGCCTGCAAAATGAGCATCCAGCGCACCCACGGGACCTTTGGGACCTCGTCGCCGATGCCCAGCGTGAAGAGGGTCGTCCCGCTCACATACAGATCGGAGTAGAAGCCTGGCTTCGTCGTCAGGATATCGTTAAACGGGCTGCCGGAGGCGTAGTAAAGCAACCCGAATCCCAGCACCAGCAGCGATGCCCACACCACCAGAAGCACGAGCAGCGAGAGCGGCCCGTAATAGCTGAATATCGTCTCGCGCGTGCGCGGTCTGTGCAGCATGCGGGTGAAATACGCCCACGGCCGCCAGGTGATGATGTAGAAGATCCGCGTCAACCGGAACCGCCCCGTCGCGCGCCGCGGCAGGATGATGGTCTGGAAGGCGTCGAGCAGCACGATTCCCAGGCACGAGAAACCGGCAATGAAAGCGAAGACACGCATATGCCTCTTTCGCCGAAGCACCCGGAAAGCGGTGTGCCACGGCTGCCTTGTTTTGATTTTACTGGGTGTGCAGTACGCCACGTTTTCACCGCCTGATTCCGTTTTTCGCCTGTCGTCCCCAGCGCCCTCGGTGGTTATTTCTTTACAACGTTTTTATCTATGATCCGTAGAATTCTGCCATGACCCCGCTTCCCACAGGCATTGCGTCCTAACTTCGTACGGAGTGCCATTTTTCACTTGGAAATACTCTGTAGTTGTCGCAGACTGGAAGCATAGATTATTAAATTCCAGCTTTCGTTTGGACGTTCTTTTACTCTTTTGCCGTCCATCAAGCTTCATCAACTCGACTTGACAGTTTGGCAGGTATTTGGTCTCCCCAAACCTTTACCCCGGTGGCAACTGCCACAATTCCGGCGAGCGCTATCCGCAAGGCGCCGCCGACGCAGTGCCGCCGGTTGTTAAACAACAACCGCCGATATCCAAATTACTCGTGAGGTCAGAATGAAGCGACTTTCTTGGAGAGGATTTACCCTGCGCTGTCTCGCATCGCTCGCCATTGTGCTATGCGCGCTGCCAGCGTTGACGCAACAGACACTAGGTTCCATTAACGGCACCGTGCTCGACCCAGCTGGAGCCGCGATCTCCGGCGCCACGGTCACTGTCAATAACACGGCTACGAACTTCGCGCAGTCCACCACGACGCAGAAGAGCGGGTTCTACCAGGTCTTCAATCTGCCCATCGGCTCTTATACCGTCACGGTCGCCGAGCAGGGCTTCGAAAAACAAACGGTTTCCGGTATCACCGTTCACGAAGCCCAGGCCACCACGGTCGACATCGCGCTCAAGGTGGGGGCAACCACGCAGTCGATAGAAGTCACCGCGAATCCAATGCTCAATGTGACCGACGCCACCAACGGCTTTTCGATGGATACGCAGCAGATCGCGGCCACGCCCTTGGCCACAGGCAGCTTTACCCAGCTTGCCGTGTTCTCGCCGGGCACAAATGCCGAGCTGCTCAGCGGCCTCAACACCAACTCCGGGCTCGGCAACCAGAACATCCAGGCCAATGGCCAGCGCGCCACTTCCAATACCATGCAGGTGAATGGCGTCGACGTCACCAATCTTTTCAACGGCATGACCTCGAGCGGCCTTACTTCGCAGCGTTTTAATTTCAACATCGGCGCGGGCAGCACCTCGGCTTCTTCTGCAGCCGGCGCCGGTCCCGTAGGTGGCGCATCGCTTGAAGGCGTTTCGCCCTACGGCTCCATTGGCAACAGCCTGCCGTCACCGGCGCCTGAGACAATCTCCGAGTTGCGCGTGAACACCTCGATGTATGACGCGCAGCAAGGCGCAACCGCCGGCGCACAAATCGACGTCAACACGATCTCCGGCACAAATGAATGGCACGGACAGGTTTACGGCAATATCGCCAACAACGACTTGAATGCCGCTCCCTATTTCTTCAACCAGCAGTATCAGCTCAGCCAGCAGGGAATTGGCGCGTTTCCGCTTTCTCTGCAGAATCCCTACCTGAACCGCTGGACTACTGGCGCCACGCTCGGCGGCCCCATCAAGCGCGACAAGCTCTTCTTCTTCCTCGCCTATCAGCGCATGTCCTCTACCGATCAGTCCACCGGCCTCTCGCAGATGACGGTTCCCTCGGGACTTACGGATGACCGTTCCGCGGCCGGTCTCGATGCCGCGGCGGAAAGCTACCAGGGCGGCGGCACCTATTCAAAAACAATTGACCCCATCGCGTCTGCGCTGATGAATGCCAAGCTGCCCGATGGCAGTTATCTGATTCCTTCTGCGCAGAACACCGGTCCGTACCAGTTCGGCGTGCCGAACGTTACCCTCATCGGCAGCTCGGTTATGACCTCCGACCAGGCCAACGCGGCTGTCGATTGGGACGTCAATAGCAGGGACCGCGTCTCGGCCAAGTACTACTACCAGAACGATCCCGTGTCGGTGCCCTACGACTTCTCGCAGACCGGCGGATTCCCAGTCACCGAGAATAACGGAGCGCAGGTTGCGGCTCTCGACAATACCATCCAGATCAGCCCGCGTTTCAACTGGGAGCAGCGTCTGGGCTTTTTCCGCCAGTCCTCGTACAGCAATTACCAGCAAACCCTCACCAACGGGAGCGGTCCGGCAAATTTTGGAATAAACGGGTCAACCACGCTGCCCACGCAGGGCGGACCATTCTTCACCGGCGGCTTGCCCGGCCTGTTGCTGAAGAGCTTCGCCAGCAACCAGCCTGATTCGCCCGGCCTGAAGGTCGGCCCCTATAGCTCCTTTGCCGATATGGGCTTCTACCAGAACCGCATCAATCCTTCCACCAACGTTATTTTTGTCAAAGGCAATCACACCCTGGTCGCCGGCGGCGGTTACAGCTACACGCAACTCAACATCGATAACAACCGTAATGGCATCGAGCAGATTGAGACAAAGAACTTCGAGGATTTCCTGCAGGGCGAAGTGTCGAGCTCCAATGTCATCGAGTCCATCGACCCGTCCACCGGCAGGAATAACGCCAACCGCTACTATCGCACCAATGAGCTGGCAACCTACGTGCAGGACAAATGGCAGGCCAGGAGCAACCTCAGCATTACTCTAGGCGTCCGCTATGACTACCACGGCGGCATGACGGAGAAGTACGGCAACTTCTTCAACTTCGATCCAGCCCGTTACAGCGTCACCGGCACCACGACCACGGGATTTAGCGTCAATAACGCCGGATTCATCATTGCAGGCAACAACAAGCAGAATCCGACCGCAGGCGTAAGCGCGTCCACGCTCACGGGCCGTCAATGGGGCATTTCGCCGCGTGTCGGTTTCGCTTGGATTCCGATGCGCAATCACGCCAACTTTGTGGTTCGCGGCGCCGGTGGCATGTACTACGATCGCGGCGAGTACTTCACCTATCTTTCGCAACCCGCAGGCTCCGGTTACGGCGGTCCTTTTGGAGTTACGGAGTCCGCTCCGCTCGTCACATATGTCACCGGCCAGGGTTCAACACTCGAAGATACGATGGGAGCGGCGCTCACCAGCTCCGGGAGCCCTGCGTATACTCCGCCCAGTTCCAATCCTGCAACCATCAACGTTGCGCTCCAGAACACCCTCAATGCTATGACTGGCTCACCAGCCGCGGGCAGTGAATACGCCGCGTTTGGACCCAATTGCGGCGGCGTGCAGAGCCAGGAGGGTTACACGCTTTGCCCATACACACTCAACTTTGGCACCTATGATCGCGCCAACACGCTGCCCTACTCCATTAACTACGCGCTGGACGTCCAGTGGCAGCCGAACTCCAACACGGTTGTCGATCTAGGTTACGTGGGCAACCGCGGACGCCATGCGGTCGTGCCAATCCCCTTCAATACGCCGGGAATCGCCACTTCCACCAATCCCATCTGGGGCGAGACCGCGAGCTACGGCTTTGAGGTCCTCAACCAGAACGAGTGCGGCTCCAAATACTGCGACTACGCTCCTATCGCCGGCGAGCCATGGAACACCGAGGACGGCGGCAACACCGACTTCCGTGCGCCTTACGTCGGTTTCAGCCCCAACGCCTCTTTCTACAAAACCGCCGGCAACTCCGCCTACGACGCTCTGCAGGCTCACCTCGACAAGCGGATGTCGAGCAATTACATGGTTGGCGCCAGCTACACCTGGAGCCATACACTCGACGAGCAGAGCGATCTTGGCCTGTTCTTCACCGGCACCGATCCTACCAACCTGCGCGATTCCTGGGCCTCGTCGGACTTTGACCGGACTAACGTAGTCACCGCGTACTTCCAGGTTAACGTGCCCAACATGGCCAAAGCGCACACCCTCGCGGCGCAATTCACCAACAACTGGAGCCTGAATGGCACAGGCATCGTGCAGAGCGGCGAGCCTTACTCGCTCTATGAGTTCTACGGCGCTGCCGGCAGCATCAAGTTCGGCGACTATCCCCAGCTCATGAACCCCGTGCTGGGCATCAAGAATCCCTCCAACCCGAAATCTGCTTACACCGGCAATAAGGGCGCTATGCGCGGCACCGGCGGTAGTTATATCCCCGCCATCGATCCCAGCCAGATCCAGATCGATTACATCCAGCCCGGAACCGACGGCGTACCTGTCTCCACCGGCACTGACCCGCAGGACATCTACGAAACCAACTTCGCTCCTCCGCAGCGCAACATCTTCCGCCAGTCGCCGCAGAAGCAGCTCAATCTCTCTCTGCGCAAGGAGTTCCACATCACCGAGCGGTATGGCCTGCGCTACGACTTCAACGTGTTCAACGTAACTAACACCACCAGCCTCGACGTGCCGATGAACCAGGGCCAGATTCGCCAAAACTCGGCCTGCTCGACATCGGCCACTCAGGCAGCCATCGCGAACGACCTCAACTGCCAGCCGGGCGAGTACTACTACGTCAACTACGGCCAGATCGTGACCAGTCCCAACTCGGTCGATCAGCAAACAGCACTCCAGAACCTCGACCAGTCGCCCTACTCGACCGGTTCCGGCAAAGGCACCACCATTCCCACTTATATCCCTGCCGGCGTCCGCACCTGCGTTTCCGGGGTGAATACGGTCGGCAGTTCCGGCTGCCCCAATAACGCGGCCAACTTCGGCTCCGTCTACAACACCATCGGAAGCAATCGCATGATTACCATGAGCGCCCACTTCACTTTCTGACCGGCGCTAGGTTATTTCCAATTCTCATCCGGGGCCCTCGCCAGAGGGCCCCGTTTCTTTGCCACAACCCCCTGTTTTTCCAACAATATTCGCGACTACATTTCCACAA
>JASIJX010000404.1 GCA_030049955.1 Acidobacteriaceae bacterium | reverse complement strand
CCCAGCTCGCGCCGCACCGCCTCGAAGAGAGAAACTGCGCCACTGGGATCGGGCGCTTCGGAATCCGTGTCATCCGTCGCTCCCGGCCGTCCCGCCGCCGGACCGCTCTTCGTCAAAATGTTATTCACCGAGCTGAAGCTCAGGGTGAAGTTGTACCCGCCCTTCAGTCCCGTCTTGTCAAGAACTGCGTAGTAAATATAGCCATCGGCAAACGACTGGAACTGCTCGCCAAGTTGCGCCATCGTCATGTTCTGGCAGCTCACCAGCCGATTGAGAATAGGATTCGCCATGCGTGGGTCCTTGCCGTCGGGGCCCGGGCCTTCAGTGCAGAGCGTGCGGCTCTTCGGATCCGCAGGCGTCAGCTTCGGGCTCACCGCAACCAGGTAGTACGCATCGCCAATGCGATCTTCCATATGCGCACGCAGATTGAACCGTTCCGCCAGCAGCGCGCGCAGCATGATCTGAAGCTGCTCGTAGTCGGTCTGTGGCGCGCGGTTTGCCGCTTCTGACGCGTCATCGTTCGACATCTTCGCCTCAACATCCCAACGATCCTTGTTCAACCAGGCCGGCTCGTTGGCAATCGCGTCCTTATTGGAGTCATTCAGATCCCATGCCACCGTAATGAGATCGCGAAGCGTAAGCCCATGCACGTCCATACGGCCGTTTCCGATCGAACCGTGATGCGGACCGCCGGGCTTATTCGGCGTAATCACAGCTACCTCAAAATCAGGCGGTGGCAGCGGCGGCAGTGCTTTGTCCGTGCCCGGCGGATCAGGAGTTGGCGCCTCATTCACGCTGTCCACCAGCAGCACCGGCCGCGGCGCGGTTTCCAGCGTAAGCTTCAGTCCAAGCTGATCCGTGAGCGCGTCAAAGATGGAAACCGACGCGGCCCCGGCGCGGTCGCGGCCGCCGCTCGGCGTCCATTTCAGCTCGAAATCGAATGCGCCCTTCAGGCCGGTGCCATCCACAACCGGCTGGTCCAGATACCCGCCTCCGCGCGTGTTCCGCAGCAAGCGCGCAAGCTGCTCCATCGTCTGGTTATGGCACACAAAGTCCCTCACCGGTGGGCTGCCAGGCGGCGGTTGCTGCGGATCGCACGCAGAACTCGCCGTACTTTCGGCCGGCTTCAACTTCGGCTTGTCCTTTCCCACTCGCAGCACATACGCCGGCATGGGCGCAGTTCCGTTATGCACAACAAGATGGAACCGCTCGGAGAGCAGCGCCTGCAGCATCAGCTTCTGATCTCCCGCCGTCGTCGCAGGCTCCGTCTTTGCATCGATATCGTATCGGTAATATTCAAGCCAGCTTGGCCCGCCCTGTACGTTCCCAACGTCGATACTGTAGGCATTGGCAATAAGCTCAGCTATCGTGGCCTGCCGGATCAGGTAGCGATCACCCTCAAGATGAGGACCGTCAAGCCAGGGTTCCGAGACATGAGGGCTGCGGCGCACATCGGCCGCCTCAAATTTAAGGGTCTTGGCCGCCGAACCGTCTGCGGGCGCGCTGCCGGCAGATTGCGCCGAGCACGTAAGCGGCAGCAATATCAGCGCACAGATTCCCACACAGTGCCAAGTCCCCATTTTTGTCCTCATCGGACGATGTTATAGGCTGGAAACCGTTCTTTTGAGGCTCATTCTATTGCAAGGGTTCCGCCCCCGCCGCTTGCACAGCAACTGGTGCTGTGTTACTTTCCGTCTTTTACGGCCTTTTCCATCCATTGCCGAGGTAGCCCTTCTTGTCCGCGGAAATTCTGCGCGTCCATCCCGATGAACCCCAGCCGGACCGGATCGACTTCATCGCCTCCTGCCTGTGCAAGGGAGATGTAGTCGCGCTGCCCACCGACACCTTCTACGGCCTCGCCGTCGACCCCGTAAACCTGCGCGCCGTCGAGCGCATTTACCAGATCAAAACCCGCCAAAAGCACAAACCGCTTTCGCTGCTTATCTCCGGTCTCGCCCAGGCATACGAGCTGGCCCGCGACACCGACTCCATGCTCGACAAGCTGGCCGACAAATTCTGGCCCGGCCCGCTCACCATCATCGTCCGCGCCGGCACCAAGCTCCCGCTGCGCTCCACAGCGCATACCGGCAATGTCGCTATCCGCGTCCCCGACGCCGCCATTCCCCGAGCCGTCGTCGAGCGCTTCGGCCTGCCCATCACCGCCACCTCCGCCAACCTTCAAGGCGCGTCGGAGTGCACCAACGCCTCCTGCGTGCGCGACCAGATCGGGGACCGCGTTCCCCTCATCGTCGACGGCGGTCCCACCGGCCGCGCCCTGCCCACCACCATCGTCGATCTCTCGCTCGGCCCCGGCCGCTGGGAGATTCTTCGCGAAGGCGCCATCCCCACTCATGAGATCGTGATGGTTTTAGAGCGTTAGCATAGTGCGCATGGGGTGGGGGAAAGACCCAGATCGGCGCAACTCAGATCGCCGCAGCCGCAAATGGATCGCAGCCCTGGTCATCGTGCTCGTCCTCGTGGCCGCTGCGGCTCTCTGGTGCCGCTGGGTTTACGGGCAAATCGAGTGGTACGCCGCGCGCGACCAGGCCGCGCCGGCCGACGCCATCTGCGTCTTTGGCGCTGCGGAATACGACGGCCGTCCCTCGCCCGTCTTTCGCGCGCGCCTCGATCACGCGCTCCAGCTTTATCGTCGCGGCCTCGCGCCGCTCATCATCACCCTCGGCGGGCCGGGCGGCGACCAATTCACCGAGGGCTCCGTCGGCCGTTCGTACCTCGAAAGCCGCGGCGTCCCCGAGGAGAACATCATCGCCGAAACCGAAAGCACCGACACCGAGGAATCCACGCGCCGCGTCGCCGTCATCGCCCGCGCCAACCAGTTGCGCAGGCTCATCATTGTGAGCGACGGCACGCACCTGTTCCGCATTCACGCCATCGCCTCAGCCGACGGCCTCGACGTCCTTACCTCGCCGCGCCCCGAGCCGGAATCCGAGCAGGGCAACATGCAGTTCCAGCGGCTTGCTCACGAAATCCTCAGTTACACAGCGTGGCGCCTGCACTTGCACTGAGTACTGAAACCTTTCTACCCAACCCCAAAATTGGGTGCGCCATCCTAAGGGCGTCTTTTTCCTTAGGGTAGGAAGCCACGGCACTAAAACAAAGTCGCCTAAGAGTTTTCCACCGTTTCCGGGCAACCCGCCGCGTCATTCCCGTAAAAACCTGCATCTAAAATGGAATCATGACTCCACCACTGGGTTCCCGCCGCCGTTCCAAGACACCACCCCCCGGCGAAACCGGTCAGGAAGCGCTCTATCTGCGCTCTCTCAGCGACCGCCAGGTGATTGTCTCCATCAAGCTTCGCGACGGCGAATCCGTCCGCGGCTGGATCGAGTACTTCGACGACGCCATGCTGCGCCTTACGCGCGATGGCCATCCGAATCTGTTCATCTACAAACACCAGATCCGCTCCATTAGCGAAGTAGGCCGCCGGCCCATGTTGCACTCGGCTCCGCGCGCCAGCCGCGAGGGGATCTCGTGACCCCTCCGGCAGATAAA